>DATIPP010000192.1:0-6948 GCA_035471825.1 Gammaproteobacteria bacterium | reverse complement strand
GGATCAACTCCCGAAGCAGGTCGATTTCATGGAAGTCGCACCTGAGAACTGGATCGATGTGGGGGGCAGATTCGGTCGCCAGTTCCGCGCCATCACCGAAAAGATCCCGTTTGTCTGTCACGGATTGTCATTGAACCTGGGCGGCCCTGCCCCGCTGGACGAGGCATTCCTCGGCCGGGTCAGGCTGTTTCTCGATACCCATAATATCCGTTGTTACAGTGAACACCTGAGTTATTGTGCGGATGACGGCCATCTTTATGACCTCATGCCCATTCCCTTTACCGAAGACGCCGTACGCCATGTTGCTGATCGTATCAGGAGGGCACAGGAGATCATCGGCCGTCGCATGGCGATAGAGAATATTTCCTACTATGCGGCCCCCGGACAGGAAATGTCCGAATCGGAATTTATCAACGCGGTCCTTGAAGAAGCCGACTGCAATCTTTTACTCGATATCAACAACATCTATGTCAACAGCATCAATCACCGTTACGATGCCGAGACATTCCTGAAATCCCTTCCGGCCGGGCGAATTGCTTATGCCCATATCGCGGGACATTACAAGGAAGCTGAAGACCTGCGGGTTGATACTCACGGCGCCGATGTCATTGACCCGGTATGGGATCTGCTCGATAAGGCCTACCGGCATTTCGGCGTTTTCCCGACTTTGCTGGAGCGGGACTTCAACATCCCCCCAATGAATGAACTACTGCTGGAAGTCGATCATATTGCAAAAATACAAAAAGAATTCAGCAGCGAAATTGCCCATGAAAACCTCGCCGAACTCGGATAAAAAAAGCTTTATCGATCTGCAATACGCGTTCACACGCCATATCCGCGATCCGGATCGTGAACCGGCACCCGCCGATATCGAGGACCGGCGGATGGACATCTACCGCGGGCTTTTGTATCGAAACGTCGAGAGTTTCATTGCCAACAGTTTCCCGGTCATTCGCAAGATCCTGTCCGACGATGACTGGCACACCATGATCCGGGATTATTTCTCCCGCCACAAGGCCCATACCCCGCTGTTTCCCGGAATACCGAGGGAATTCCTGCAGTACCTGGAACAGGAACGAGAGGCGGAGAATGATCCCCCGTTTCTGTCGGAGCTGGCACATTATGAATGGCTGGAGCTGGCCATAGCATTCGATACCCACGAATTTTCTACCGAAGGCATCGATACCACCGGAGATTTGCTCGAGGGAGTTCCTGTACTCAGTCCGCTCGCATGGACGGTAAGTTACAACTACCCGGTACATAAAATCGGGCGGGAATTTCAGCCGGACGAACCACCGGACCAGCCTACCTATATTGTTGTTTACCGTAACCGGGATGATGAAGTGGGATTCATTGAGTTGAACCCCGTCTCGGCAAGGTTGCTGGAAATGATCCAGCAGGAAAATGATCAAACAGGCCGCAGTATGCTGGAACAGATTGCGCGGGAACTGGAACATCCCGATCCGGATGTCGTTATCCGGGGCGGGGCGGATATCCTGCAAACGATGCACGCCAGGGATATCATTCCCGGCACCAGGAAATTCCGGTAATTAATCCCTTTGCAATCAAGCGGATTGCACTTGATTGCATTCTGATCCGGATTACTGTCATGCCGTAACGGTACACTCTCGTGTACCTCCGTAAGAAAAGGGAACGTTATGGTCTCTAATAATCAATGAAATATTATTCGGGGGAAGAACTATGTCAGCAATTATCACCACCGCCAACCGTGCCCAGGACCTGCTGGATAAATTCTCCGCGATCGATTTTATTGCACCACTCGTCTTCCGTATTTATCTGGCACCGATTTTTATCCTTGCCGGTATCAATAAACTGTCTTCCGTTGAAAACGTCGCCTGGTGGTTTGCCTCGCTGGGAATCCCGGCTCCTACACTGATGGTGTATGTCGCCGGGCTTTCAGAACTCATTGGCGGTATCTGTATCCTGATCGGACTGGCCACGCGCTGGTTTGCAGTGCCGTTAATGTTCACGATGGTTGTCGCTGCGGTGACGGCGCACTGGGACAACGGCTGGCATGTCCTGCCGGAGACGGAACTGACAGTCCCGTGGGAATGGAAAACGGATTTAATCGAGGAAGCCTCGACACGGAAAAGCAAGGTCATTTCAATCCTGAAGGAACACGGTAATTATGACTGGCTGACCGAGGCGGGCCCGGTAACAATTTTGAAAAACGGTATTGAATTTGCAGCGACCTATTTTATTATCCTGCTTTCCCTGTTTTTTACCGGTGCAGGGAAATACCTGAGCCTGGATTACTGGATTGCCCGGAATTTCCGATCCTGAAAATCGCATGTAAAACATAAGCGGGGGTAAACTGTGACAGTGCCGAATGCCTTTCTTTTTTTCTCGGCGCTGTTGTTGCTGTCGGCATTACTGGAACCGCTGGCAAACAGAGTTCGTATACCGTTTTCTATCGTTCTTGTCATTACCGGATTTGCCGGCTCCGAAATAGCAACAAAGCAACTGGGCATTGATACCGGCATTCGCTGGGAGAATTTTCATTCGATCATCTTTTTCCTGATCCTTCCGGCGCTGGTTTTTCACGCGGCCATTAATATAGCCCCCGGTGCCCTGCGCCGGAATATCATCGTTATCCTGTTGCTGGCCATTCCGATGATGTTGATCTCGACTGCACTGATAGCGGTGATGGTCTATTTCGGGATCGATCATCCGGCAGGTTTCCCCTGGATAGCCGCACTGTTAACCGGCACCCTGTTGTCCGCAACCGATCCGGCCGCCGTGATTTCGCTGTTGCAGAGGGCCGGTGCGCCGGAACGGCTTTCATTGCTCCTTGAAGGTGAGAGCCTGTTCAATGATGCCACTGCCATCGTCCTGTTCAGTATTATTATCGCTATGGCACTGCCCGGCAGCGAATCCCCCGGGACCTGGTCTGATGCCGTCCCGCAATTTCTCAGGGTTTTCTTCGGCGGTCTCGTCTTCGGAAGTTTTACCGGGCTGGCGGCACACTTCCTGATCAGGTTGTCCGGTTCAACAAACAGTATTGTCCTTTTGACGGTGATTTGTGCTTACGGTACGTATACCATTGCCGAACTCCAGCTTCACGTATCGGGTGTCATGGCGGTGCTGGCCGCGGGCCTGATGATTTCCTGCCTGGATAAACATACGGGCAGAAACAATGATTCGCAGGTAACAGGTTTCTGGGGATTCCTCACCTGGCTTGCCGAAGCCCTGATTTTCCTCCTGGCCGGAGTAAGTATCACCTTGAACATGTTCACGGAGCAATGGCTTGCCATGCTGACAGGTATCGTAGCGGTCATCATCGCCCGGCTGGTGGTCGTATTCAGCGGGTTTCCTTTAATCAATCGTTTGCCGGGAGTTATGCCATTGCCGCAGCGGCAGCAACTGGCCCTGGTTTGGGGCGGTGTACGGGGTACGGTCACGCTGGCACTGGCTCTGTCGTTGCCACTCAGCCTGGGTTACTGGTATACCGTCCAGTCGATCGCCTATGGTGTTGTTTTGTTTACACTCTTCTTTCAGGCGACAAGCATGGGACTGGTAATCGGGAAACGAAAACCCGGGGGCGGGGTTGACTAGAACCTGTCTCAAGATTCCTCGTGACCGTGCGGAATCTTGAGACAGGTTCTAGAAAAAGTGTCCGCCGGGCGAGCGTCATTATGCGCGAACCGCGTTCCTGCAATTCCTCGGCCCGGTCCTGAATTTTCCCGGCACGCTCCATCTGCTTTTCCACCAGCGACAATTGCTGCCGTTGCATGTCCAGCGATTCCGCCTGACGCTCGAGCTGCAGTTTCTGATTGTTGCGGATTTCCTCCAGAATCCGGTTGGTAGTTTCTGAGTCCCAATCGCCCATGCCGATTTTATCTCACCTCGTTTTATTACCTATCCTGAGGCGCAGTGCGTTTAACCTGATAAATCCTTCCGCGTCCTTTTGATTGTAACTGCCGGCGTCATCTTCAAACGTGGCAATACTGGCATCGAACAGGCTGTCGGAATCCGATTTCCGGCCGCAGACGATCACGTTGCCCTTGTAAAGTTTCAGCCGTACCACGCCGTTTACGTGTTCCTGGGTTTTGTCAATCAGTACCTGCATGGCCTCGCGTTCCGGGCTCCACCAGTAACCGTTATATATCATTTCCGCGTATCGCGGCATCAAATCATCTTTCATATGTGCGACTTCGCGATCGAGTGTTATTGATTCCATGGCCCGGTGCGCCCTGAGCAATATGGTACCGCCGGGAGTTTCGTAACAGCCCCGTGATTTCATGCCGACGTATCGGTTTTCAACAATATCCAGGCGCCCGATACCGTGCTTGCCACCGAGATCATTGAGCCGAGCGAGTAAACCGGCTGGTGACAGCTTTTCACCATTGATTGCCACCGCATCGCCGGAGGTAAAAGTGATTTCGATCATTTCTGCTATGTCCGGTGCTTTTTCAGGCGATGTTGTCCAGCGCCACATCGCTTCTCCCGGCCCCGCCCAGGGGTCTTCAAGCTCGCCGCCTTCGTAGGAGATATGCAACAGGTTGGCATCCATGGAATAGGGTGAACCGCCGCTGCGTTTTGCCTCGATGGGTATATTGTTTTTTTCCGCATAGGCGAGCAGTTTTTCCCGGGAATTGAGATCCCATTCCCGCCACGGAGCGATCACCCTGATGTCCGGGTTGAGTGCATAGGCCCCGAGTTCGAACCGCACCTGGTCGTTGCCCTTGCCGGTCGCGCCATGGGCGACGGCGTCCGCACCAGTTTCGCGGGCGATCTCGACCAGCCTTTTGGCAATTAACGGCCGTGCAATCGATGTTCCCAGGAGATACTCTCCTTCATAGATGGTATTTGCACGGAACATCGGAAAGACAAAATCGCGGACGTATTCCTCCCTGAGATCCTCGATATAAATCTCCTTGACGCCAAGTGATTCGGCCTTGGTCCGCGCCGGTTCGACTTCCTCGCCCTGGCCGATATCCGCCGTGAAGGTCACTACTTCACAGTCGTAATGTTCCCTGAGCCAGACCAGAATAACGGAAGTGTCGAGCCCTCCGGAATAAGCCAGCACGACCTTTTTGTATTGTTTATCAGACATCCGGGTTCCTGTTGAATGAAAAAGGCCGCCTATTGTAACGGCAGCCGGGTTGCGGGTGAAGGACTCACCGGATGATTATTCGAGGAAAGCATTTATTGCAGCAAGTGTTGCCCGCGGTGCCTCAGCATGCAGCCAGTGCCCGGCGCCGTCAATATGTTCGATACTTGCTGCCGGGAAATACTTCCGGATGACCGGTTCGTGTTCCGCTGCGAGGTAACCGGAAAGTGCACCACCCAGGAACAGGACGGGTTTCGGGAACCGCCTGCCGTGAAGATCCGGGAAGTCGCTGATATGAGCGATATGCTGCTGGATGTCGTCCAGGTTCATACGCCATTTAAAACTGCTGTTAACCCTGACCAGGTTCTGCAACAGGAACTGCCTGAGGGCGGCGGGCTGCAGTGTCTCCGCGAGTTTCTCATCAGCGTCCCGGCGGTTTTTAATCGCAGCCGGGTTCAGCGCCTTGAGAGACCTGATAATCGTGTTGAAGCTGTGCCCATAGTCAACAGGTGCGATGTCCATAATGATCAGCCGTTCACAACAGCTCTCGTCCTGTAACGCGGCGGTCATTGCCACCTTGCCGCCCATGCTGTGTCCGACAAGAAGGGGTTCCCGGATATCATGTTGTTGCAAGTAATGATACAAGTCCTCCGCCATCAATGGATAACTCATCTCGGCGGTATGCGGTGATTGTCCATGGTTGCGTAAATCCGGCAGGTAGACGCGGTAGCCTTGATCGGCAAGATTGCGCGCCATGCCGCTCATGTTTTTTCCGGAACCGAACAGGCCGTGTAACAAAACCGCGGGCTTGCCGTCTCCATGGTAGATGTGTTGAAGTTCAACAGGCATATAGTCATTGTAACCGAGATTTACCGGAGGTCAGTATGGACGATCAGGAAAAAGCAGTCATATCAGCCAATCGAAATTTTTATGCGGCGTTTAACAACGCCGATATGACGGAAATGAAAAAAATCTGGTCCAGTGCATTTGATATATCGGTTATTCATCCTGGCTGGAGTCCGTTGCATGGCTGGCAGGACGTCATGGCCAGCTGGGAATCCATTCTCGACGGCAACGATGTCACCGGTATCAGTGCTGCCGGTGAAAGGGTTTATTGCATTCGTAACATGGCCTATGTGATTTGTACCGAAATGCTGCAACAAAACGAGTTAACAGCAACCAATATTTTTATCAGGGAAGAAGATGGCTGGAAAATGGTGCATCATCAGGCAGGCGTGCTCGCACAAAACCTGGATGACCAGTTCAACGTGCATTGAATTATTAAGTAAACGAACTCAGGATACGGGATGATGTATATCCAGGTAATCCAGGTCGTCTTCCATGCCTGCCATGATGTCGAAATCCCGGATGTCTGACGGGTCGACCCAGGCATATGCCGTGTGTTCGTGGTTCAGGGTAATGGTGCCTTCCAGCCAGCGCAGGTGGAACAGGTAAATCTCGTAGATACCGCCGTAGTGTTTATCGCGAACGGGACCGTATTCCCGTACCAATCCCGTTGTAAAATCTGTTCCTGTCTCTTCATGCAATTCACGCATTGCACACTCGAGTGGTGTTTCATCTTCCCTGATATGTCCGGCCGGGAAACCCCATAGCCCCGCTCCCAGTTGCGCCTGTTCGCTTCGTTTGAGTAACAGGAGTTCATCATTGGCGTTCTGGATAACGTTGATGGAAAAGCGGGATTTGATGGTTTTGTCAGTACTCATTTGTCAGTTGTTAGTAATGGGTTGTCAGTAGTATTGTGAAAGTTACAACCAACAACATACGACGGATAATGCGCCGGTTACTACTTTTTCGGAATATAAAGGTCCGTTATCGTTCCTTCAAAGGCCTCGGCCGCCATGCCGATGGTTTCC
>DATIPP010000191.1:0-8687 GCA_035471825.1 Gammaproteobacteria bacterium | reverse complement strand
TCTGCTATCGCTGCGCACACAATCCCTGATGAAAACCAGATTACTTGTATCAACACTGCTGCTGATTTTCTCACAATCAGGCCTTTCTGTTGACAAGGTTCTGGTGCTCGGTCTTTTCAAGGACAAGGCTGTTATCATCGTGGACAACAAGCGACATGTTTTGTCTGTCGGTGAATCCACGCCCGAAGGTGTCAAACTGATCTCGGCCAACAGCAGGGAGGCGGTACTCGAGATCAACGGCAAGCAGGACACCTATACCCTCGGCAGCCGTATCGGCGTCAACTTCAAAGAACCTGAAAAAGGCGCGACCGTTACCATCGCCCCCGACGATCGCGGCAGTTACCACGTCAACGGCAGCATTAACGGTTTCCAGGTGGAATTCCTGGTGGATACCGGCGCCACCCTCATCTCCATGAACCGCATTCAGGCAAAACGCATTGGAATCAATTACAAACTTGAGGGTGAGGTGGCCACATCACAGACTGCATCCGGGCCTGCCACGATCTACCGGGTAAACCTTGATCGCGTCAAGGTCGGTGATATTGAATTACAGGATGTTGCCGGCGCGGTGCATGACGGCGATTTTCCGGAAGTGATACTTCTCGGTAATTCGTTCCTGAGTAAACTCAAGATCTACCGCGAAGGCCAGTTGATGGTCCTGGAAAAGAAATGACTTTTTACACGGAGTTCTTCAGCCGGTTCTTGTCCCAGTAGATCTCCTTGCCGCCCTTTCCCTGGTTCAAAACGCGTGAAAAAACGAACAACAGGTCCGAGAGACGGTTGATGTATGCAAGGGTATTGGGATTTAACGCCTCGGCATGACCGAGTCTGACGATACTGCGTTCAGCACGCCGGCACACGGACCGTGCCAGGTGGCATAATGACGCCGCCATGTTGCCGCCCGGAAGAATGAATTCCCGCAATGGCTTCAGGTCCTCGTTATAGTTTTCGATTAAATCTTCCAGCCGTTTAATGTGTTCTTCCTCGATAACCGCATCGCCCGGTACGGCGAGTTCGCCGCCAATATCAAACAGGCGGTGCTGGATATTCAGAACGTAGCCGGCAATATCATCGGGCACGTAACTGGCGTTGAGGATACCGAGGAGACAATTCAGTTCATCGATTTCGCCGATGGCGGCAATCCGCAGGCTGTCTTTCTCGACGCGGGTATTGTTGGCAAGACCGGTTGTGCCGTCATCTCCCTTGCCGGTGTAAATCCTGGTAAGACGATTGCTCATATCAGAAAAAACCCAAAGAAAGAAGAATACTGTTGTTACAGGAGGCGGGGGATTCTACCACGGTATGAACCACGAGTGTCTAGAATTCAAACTCCAGTTCCCAGCGGAAGGTATTATCCGGGCTTGCATCAGTCAATCCAATCAACCAGGCCAGGTTATATTCAAGTTCAATCCCGCCGATTTCCACTCCATGAAAAAACACAGGACCGATACGGTGTTCCTGTTCCTCCACTGGCGGGAAGTTCCTGATTTCTCCAGGCTCACCGAATGCTTCAAATCCGACTTCCATCTCGTCCACGATTCCGGTTTTGGTCCGCCAGGCATATCCAAACTCTACGGATTCTTCACTGTGCGTGCCGACTTCTTTTTCGAAAGTCAGGTTCAGTGTGTGAAAAAAACGGGCTACTGTCTTTTCAAGCAGCAATTTTGTTTCAAGTTTGTCGGCAACGCCACTTTCATCAGCCAGCTTGTATTCAAGATAAAACCGGTATCGAGCCAGTACCGCCCCTCATCCGTCAGCTGGAATATGTTTTCCCAGGCTGTTGTATCGTAACGCAGTGAACCGTCTTCCGGCTTATTGAGACGGGAAACCAGGGCGGTCTGCCACCAGTCTGTGAGTCCGTATTCCACCTCGAACACATACCGCTGTGTCCCGTCTTCTCCGTCATCATCGTCAATCGTGGTATTGCCGCGGTTCCCGAACGCAAATTCACCCTTATCTACCCGTGGAGAATAAACCTTGGGATCGGCATGTGCAGCAAACGAGAGGAGGCAGCCTGCAATGATGAAGGAAACAAGACATGAAGACATAATAAATCCGGTTTTAATTAATTTCGATTAATATAAAGCCGGCATGAAATTAAAAACAACCTGCTGTTCCGGTCTTCTGGTGCGGATCGTGAAAATAAATGGCAAACTAGCTGCGAATACAAGGTACTAAAACCCGGTTCGAGGGAATTATCCCCTGTTACAGCTGATTTAAAAACTGATTCGTACACTACTGCTGCTTTCAACCCTCCTGCTGCTTGTTTTCGTGCTGTCCGCCCTGGCGGCTGTCCCCGTCTACCTGCTGATACAGGATATTACCGACGTCCCGTTCAAGAAAATCATCACGCATCTTTGTTCACTATCCGGTCTTGTAGTTATCTTTCTTTACCTGAAATACAGCGGTTGCCTGAACCGGCGTGTATCCGGTTTCGCTGCCGGCAAGACACCCTTGAGCCGCGATATTATAACCGGTTTCCTCGCCGGCTTCGGAATTATGTTGGTGCTGGAGTTCGTGCTCCTGGGTCTGACCATCCATCAACCGGAACCGTATCTTGATGTTTCCCTGCCCACCCTGACGATAGTTTTTATCAAGGGAATTTTAGCTGGTCTGGCTGTCGGCCTTATCGAGGAAACGATCTTCCGTGGGGCCTTGCTGGGCGGCCTGAAAACAATGACCGGAACCCTGTCCGCTGTCATCGCTACCAGCGTGGTTTATTCCGGTGTACACTTTATCAAGTTTCCCGCCCTTGCACCCGGCACGGAAATCCACTGGTACACGGGCTTTTCTGTGCTGTCCGGTGCATTTACCCGTTTCAGTAATCCCGCTTTCATCGACATGTTCCTGGCATTGACTGCATTTGGCTTCCTGCTTGCACTGGTACGTTTAAACAAGGGCAACATCTATCAATGTATCGGCATCCATGCCGGCGTTGTCTTTTCGATGAAATTGATCAGCCATCTGACGGATTTTAATCCTGACGGATCATACCTTTTCCTGGTTAATGATATCGATCGACTGCTCGGCTTCCTGGCCTTCATCCTGCTGGTGATTTTAACGATTGGTTACCATTTCCTGGCGCCCGGGAAAACGCCCCCCGGTAGTACATGAAGGGTTGTTCAATTGCAAAAAATTGAATTTTACCTTTAGAATTCTCCCTTTTGTGATTAGAATACGGGCCGTTTCGCCATACCCAAAAGAATTATAAATCTCTAAAAAGGAGCAGCTATATGGCTGATACCGCTAAACTTATTCTGGAAGGCACGGAATACGAATTACCGATTGTCGTTGGCACGGAAAACGAAAAAGCCATCGATATCACCCGACTTCGTGCTGAAACCGGCTATGTGACAATCGACAGCGGTTTCATGAATACCGGTTCGACCCGGAGTGCCATTACCTACCTTGACGGCGAAAACGGCATTCTCCGGTACCGCGGTATCCCGGTGCAGGAACTGGCCGAAAATTCTACCTTTGTTGAAACCAGCTACCTGTTGATCTATGGCGAATTGCCGACACGGGAGCAACTGGATCATTACTCCAAGCTGATGACTTATCACAGCCTGATGCACGAGGACATGAAGAACTTTTTCGATAATTACCCGGCGACGGCCCACCCGACCGCCATCCTGTCCTCGATGGTCAATTCCATGTCCGCGTATTACCCGGAATCACTGAACGTATTTGAAAACATGGAAGTCCAGGCCACGCGCCTTCTGTCAAAACTGCGTACCATCGCGGCATTCAGTTACAAGAAGAGTATTGGTCGGCCTCCCATGTATCCGCTGGATCGTTTGAGTTATTGCGCTAACTTCCTGCACATGATGTTCGCAACACCCTGTGCCGACTACGAAGTGGATGCGGACATGGTGCGAGCCCTGAATGTGCTGTTAATTCTCCACGCCGATCACGAGCAGAACTGTTCCACTTCCACGGTGCGCCTGGTCGGTTCCAGCCTGACCAATCTTTATGCCTCGATCAGCGCCGGTATCGGTGCACTTTCCGGTCCCTTGCACGGTGGCGCCAACGAGGCCGTTATCGACATGCTGGAAAACATTCACCGGAACAATATTGCCTGCAAGGATTTCGTTGCCAACGTGAAAGACAACAAGGCCAATGCCCGCCTCATGGGTTTTGGACACCGCGTGTATAAAAACTTCGATCCGAGGGCGCGGATCATCAAGGAAATGGCCAACCTTATCCTGAATAAAAAACACGTGCGCGATCCACTCCTGGACCTGGCCATGGAACTGGAAGACACCGCCCTCAATGATGATTACTTCATCGAGCGCAAACTCTACCCCAACGTCGACTTCTACAGCGGCCTTTTGTACAAGGCCATGGGCATTCCCGTTAACATGTTTACCGTGATGTTTGCCATTGGTCGCCTGCCGGGCTGGCTTGCGCAGTGGAAGGAAATGATGGAATCACCGGACCGCAAGATCGGCCGGCCAAGACAGATTTACACGGGTTACAAGGAACGTCATTACGTGCCGATCGACGCCCGGTAACGCTGGAATCTCGATATTGAGTACCGGGTCGTGCCGGTTACCAGGCACAATAGATTCATTAAAAAAATTCTCCGTGCTGTAATAACCAGATAACGAAACCGTATTTGTTATTTACAGCCAGCCACTTAAAATACCCCCTTTTTTGTCCTGCTTGCATCACATTCATGATACAAGTATCGAATCCATCGCCCGGAAGAACGGCACATGACAAAGCACCTCAAAACACAGGAAAGTTTCTCCCTGCTCGAGCAATTGCTCAAGCAGCGGATTGTCGTGCTCGACGGTGCCATGGGCACCACCATCCAGTTACTCGAACTGAGTGAAGAGGACATCCGTGGTCAGTACTTCAAGGACTGGGAAAGCAAGGATCTTATAAGAAACAATGAGTTACTGGTTATTTCTAAACCGGATACTATTATTGATATCCACGACCAGTTCTTCCAGGCCGGGGCCGACGTCATCGAGACCAATACCTTCGGCGCCACGCCGCTGGCGCAACAGGATTTCTTCATCGAACTCGAAGACGGCCAGCGCAAGGACCAGGCCTATTTCGATACGGTACTGGCCGACGAAAAGCTGCGGCAACTCTGTTATGACCTGAACGTCGCCGCCGTCGAGTGTGCGCGCAAGGCTGCGGACAAGGCGGAACAGGATTCCGGCGAGAAAAAATTCGTGGCCGGTGCCATCGGCCCCTTGCCGGTCAGCGCCTGCACGGTGGTTGACGTCAACGACCCGGGCTTTCGCCCGATTAATTTCGAGCAGTTGCGTTACACCTATTCCGAACAGGTGAAGGCACTGATCGAGGCGGGTGTCGATATCCTGTTGGTGGAAACCATTTTCGATACGCTCAATGCCAAGGCGGCACTGTCTGCCATTGATGAGATCTTTGCCGAACGGAATATCCGCCTGCCGATCATGATCTCCGGCACCATCACTGATCGCGCCGGCCGCACGCTGAGCGGCCAGACCGTGGAAGCTTTCTGGAACTCCGTCCGCCATGCGCAACCGCTGACGGTCGGCCTGAACTGCGCCCTGGGCCCGGATCTGATGCGTCCTTTCATCGAGGAAATCAGCACGGTCGCGGATACCTATGTCTGTGCCTATCCCAATGCCGGCCTGCCGGACCCGTTGTTGCCCACCGGCTATCCGGAAACACCGGAATCGCTCGCCCCGCAGTTGCAGGAATGGGCCGAGGCAGGTTTCCTCAACATGGTCGGCGGTTGTTGCGGCACGACCCCGGACCATATCCGCGAGATCGTGAAAGCAATCAAGGGTCTGCCACCGCGCAAAATACCGGATCGCGAACCGATATGCCGCCTGAGCGGGCTGGAACCGTTCAACATTACCAAAGACGTGAATTTTGTTAACGTCGGCGAGCGTACCAACGTGGCCGGTTCGCCGAAGTTCCTGCGTCTCATCAAGGAAGAAAACGATCTTGACGGCGCACTCGAAATCGCGCGGCAGCAAGTGGAGAACGGCGCGCAGATTATCGATATATGCATGGACGAAGGCATGCTCGATTCCGAGCAATTGATGCAGGATTTCCTGAACCTGATCGCCTCCGAGCCGGACATCAGCCGCGTGCCGATCATGATCGATTCGTCCAGATGGACCGTGATCGAAAGCGGACTGCGCTGCGTGCAGGGCAAGGGGATCGTCAATTCCATCAGCCTCAAGGAAGGCGAGGAAAAATTTATCGAGCACGCGAAGCTGGTGCGCCGCTACGGCGCGGCCGTGGTGGTCATGGCCTTCGATGAAAAAGGCCAGGCTGATACTACTGAACGCCGCTTCAAGGTCTGCAAGCGATCCTATGAAATTCTCACGGAGAAAGTCGGTTTTCCGCCGGAAGATATTATCTTCGATCCGAATATCCTGACCGTCGCCACCGGCATGGCCGAACATAATAATTACGCCGTGTCCTACTTCGAGGCGACGCGGCTCATCAAGGAACACCTGCCCCACGTGCTGGTGAGCGGTGGATTGAGTAATGTCTCGTTTTCGTTCCGCGGCAACAACCCGGTGCGCGAGGCCATGCACGCTGCGTTTCTTTACCACGCGATCCAGGCCGGTATGGACATGGGTATCGTGAATGCCGGGCAACTGGCTATCTACGACGAGATTGACAAGGAACTGCTCGGATACGTCGAGGACGTATTGTTGAACCGGCGCGAGGACGCGACCGATCGCCTGGTCGAGTTTGCCGAACAGTTCAAGGACAGGGAAACCGGCGTCGCAAAAAAGAAGCCCGACCTCAAGTGGCGCGATGAAAGCGTGGCCAGGCGTCTCGAACATTCCCTCGTGAAAGGTATTGCCGATTACGTCGAGGAAGACACCGAGGAGGCGCGGCAGCAATTCGAAAAGCCGCTGGAAGTGATTGAAGGCCCGCTCATGGACGGCATGAACGTCGTTGGCGACCTGTTCGGTTCCGGCAAGATGTTTCTGCCGCAGGTGGTAAAAAGCGCTCGCGTCATGAAAAAGGCCGTGGCCTACCTGATCCCGTATATCGAGGAAGAAAAAAAACGCACCGGCGACACGAAGGCCAAGGGTAAGATCATCATGGCGACCGTCAAGGGCGACGTGCACGACATCGGCAAGAACATTGTCGGCGTGGTCCTGCAGTGTAACAACATCGATGTCATCGACCTCGGTGTCATGGTTCCGTGCGAAAAGATACTGGAAACCGCCAGGGAGGAAAACGCCGACCTGGTCGGACTGTCCGGTCTCATCACCCCGTCGCTTGACGAGATGGTGCACGTGGCGAAGGAAATGCAACGCCAGGGTTTCGTATTGCCGCTGTTAATCGGCGGCGCGACCACATCGCGAACTCACACGGCCGTCAAAATCGAACCGCAATACAAGCAACCCGTGGTGCACGTCAAGGACGCATCGCGTGCGGTCGGTGTCGCCCAGAGTTTATCAAGCACGAAGCACAAGGAGGATTTTGCGAAAAAAATCCGGGAGGAATACGAAACATTGCGTGAACGTCACAAGGGTAAGCAGGAAAGGACCAACTGGATAACACTCAGCGAGGCCCGTGAGAACCGGTTCAGGACGGACTGGGGCAAGTACAACCCGCCGAAACCAAAGCAGCCCGGCATCCAGGTATTTTTCGATTATCCACTCGGGGAACTCTGCCAGTATATCGACTGGACGCCGTTTTTCATGACCTGGGAACTGGCCGGCAAGTTCCCGCGTATTCTCGATGATGAAACAGTCGGCAAGGAAGCGTTGAAACTTTATAACGATGCGCGCGACATGCTGGAACAGATCGTCGATGAACAATGGCTCACCGCGCGTGGCGTGGTCGGTATCTTCCCGGCCAATTCTATTGGCCATGACGACATCGAAGTCTACACCAGCAACAAGCGCGACGGCATCCTCATGGAATTGCATACGCTCCGGCAACAGACAAAAAAACCGGACGGGCAGCCCAATTATGCCCTGGCAGACTTTATCGCGCCGAAGGAATCCGGCAAGGAGGATTACATCGGCGCCTTCGCCGTCGCCACCGGATTCGAGATCGATAAAAAGCTCAGGGAATTCGAAGACGATCACGACGACTACAGTGCCATCATGCTGAAGGCACTTGCCGACCGTCTCGCAGAGGCCTTCGCGGAGCGCCTGCACCAGCGTGTGCGCAAGGAATTCTGGGGCTACGACCGGAACGAGGAACTCGATAACGAAGGGCTTATCAAGGAACAGTATCGTGGTATCCGCCCTGCCCCCGGTTATCCCGCCTGCCCGGACCACACGGAGAAAACCCTGCTCTGGAAACTGCTGGACGTGGAAAACAATGCACAGATCGAGTTGACCGACAGCCTCGCCATGTGGCCGGCTGCCGCGGTCAGCGGTTTTTATTTTTCCCATCCTGACTCCCGTTACTTCGGCGTCGGCAAACTCAACCGCGACCAGGTGAAGGACTATGCACACAGGAAGGGGATGGAAGTCCATAAAATGGAGAAATGGTTGAGCCCGAGTCTCGGTTACGACCCGGATGATACTGAGTGAATTGTTGGCGGTCAGTGGTTGGTTGTAGGTTATTGGTTGTGGATGGTTAGTTGTTTTATGAAAAAAATCTGGAATTTGTATAAATGACAACAGACGACAAACAGTAAACAACGGACAACTAACCGCTGACCACCGACAAAAGAAGAATGACAAATCCAATAGAAA
>DATIPP010000190.1:0-13795 GCA_035471825.1 Gammaproteobacteria bacterium | reverse complement strand
GGATCCCGCAGGCAACGGCGATCTCTGCCGTGTGGCCGGGGAAGAAATACATGTCGTTGAAACAGGTGGTACCATTGCGCAGCATTTCGGCAATGGCATGGCGTGTTCCATCTTCAACGAACTCCGTGTCAACCCAGCGGTTCTCAGCCGGCCAGATATAATGGTTGAGCCAGTCCATCAGGTGCAGATCATTAGCCAGGCCGCGAAACAGTGTCATGGTGGCGTGAGTATGGGCATTGATAAATCCCGGTAGCAGGGCATGTGAGACGAGGTGCCGGGTTTCTGCGGCGGTGAATTTACGTTCTGCATCGGCCGCCGGTATCAGGTCGACTATCTTGCCTTCACTAATGGCGATTGCATGGTTATCAAGCACCTCATTGGCCGGCTCTACCGGAACAATCCAGCGGGCATATACAAGTTGATCGACTCTCATTCTTATTCTTGGGGGAACAAGCCCTTATAACAGGCGTTGCGTTTTCCTGTGGGTTTATTCATTGTACGCAAAAATTGAAACAAGGGAGACATCGTTTGTCAGTCAAAACCGCGGACATAGTCGATTCTGTCCGGGCCATGACATGGACCGGGAAATCCCTGCGCCTGCTGGATCAACGCTATCTACCGGCCGAGGAAAAGTACGTCGATCTCCATACCGCCGTCGGCGTGGCAGAGGCTGTCCGGAATATGGTCGTACGCGGCGCGCCGGCCATCGGCGTGACAGCGGCATACGGCGTGGTGTTGGCTGCGAAAAAGGCTTACCAGCAGGACAGGTACCGCTGGCGGGAACTGGTCGAAACCGACCTTGTGATCCTTGCCGCTGCCCGTCCCACCGCTGTCAATCTTGCCTGGGCGCTGGCGCGTATGCGCGATCGTTTCCGCTTCGTGGAAGAAGACCCGGTACCGGTGTTACTGAACGAGGCTGCGGCGATTCACCGGGAGGACATTGATGCCAACCACCGGATGGGGGAACTGGGCGCGGCCATTATTGCGGATTGCCTGAATGTATTGACCCACTGCAATACCGGTTCACTGGCAACGGGCGGTTACGGCACGGCACTTGGTGTGATCCGTACTGCCTTTGCCAGGGGCACACTGGTATCGGTCTTTGTCAACGAGACTCGCCCCTGGCTCCAGGGGTCGAGGCTCACCGCCTGGGAATGCCGGCAGGAACAGATACCGGTCACGGTGATTGCCGACAGCGCCGCCGGCGCACTGATGCAACAGGGTAAAGTGGATGCAGTTGTTGTCGGCGCTGACCGGATTGCCGCCAATGGCGATGTTGCCAACAAGATCGGCACCTATTCGCTGGCCGTCGCTGCCCGCCATCACGGGCTGAAATTTATCGTGGTGGCACCCTGTTCCACCATCGACAGGGAAACGTCCTGCGGCGGAGATATTCCAATCGAAGACCGGGGCGGCGGGGAGATCACGGAATTTGCAGGCCAAAATATCGCCCCGGCCGGCTTGGCGGCCTGGAACCCGGTCTTTGATATAACGCCTGCCTCCCTTGTCGACGTACTGGTCACTGAAAAAGGTGTTATTGATCAACCGGATTCCTGCAAGATCGAAGCCTTGTTCAGTCAATGAAATCCTTCGCGCTGCCTGATAGTAATTCCGATATAGACTGCTGTAACGTTTTGACCGGATATTCAATACAGAATTTGTTCACTGTTCCAGATGAATTCTGCTGATTTGTCCTGGCATTCGAAGCATTGTTGACCGGTGAATCGGTGCCGGTGGACAAGACCGTTGAGCCGCAGGAGGACTCGAAGGTGCTTGCTGACAGGCGCTGTATGACCCTGTTCCAGTTGCTGTTTACCTGTACTTCCGGTATGCGGCGGCTTTTCAGCACCTCCCCGCTGCATTGCAATAATCATGATACCTTGATCCGGATCAATTTCTTTTGTTAGCGGTAGTTAGAACCTGTCTCGAAATTCCGCACGGTCGCGACGGCGGTGTTTGCGGAGGCAGGGCAAGGAACGGGGAGTGACGCGGCAATGTGCTGCAAACGCCCCGTCCCCGCGAGTTGCGCGCCCAAGGCCCGCAGTCTGTTCCGATCGCTGGATGAATCGGCCTGGCGATAGCTATGGCTACGCACTGCGCCTTGCCGGCGAACCTTGGGCACAGCTTTGCTTCTTGCGGGGAGGAGTGGTGCATGGATGCACCGTTTACGGAGCTGGGGATGTAATTTTGAGATAGGTTCTAGATGCTCTCAAATCAGGTTTTCAGTATAGTTGAACCGATTGCCCGGTATCCCTGCGCCAGGTGTATCAGTATGAACGTGGACTAAGGTGAGCATTTCCCGTAACAGCGAGAAAGTAATCAGGGGAATTCCAATCTCCCCTGGTGTTGGTTTTGGACGCCCCTGTTTTTATCAAGCCGAAATTCCCTCCGGCGTTTCAGACAATTCGAATCAAAAAAAGGATCATGACGACGCACCGATCATGGACGCCTTTAACCGGCTTGGCGAGCAATTGAGTACTCTCGCAAAAGAGGCCGAAAGTTGTTTCGACAGGGATTCTGCAGATCTTTTCAGGGCTCACAGGATGATATGCGAGGAAGTCCGGAATGATGTTCTGGAATTGATCAATCAGGGCCAGTTAAATGCAGTAATCGCGATCGAAACGTGCTTCGATTATTATTCCGACTTTTTCGACGGTCTCAATGACGATTATTTCTGCGGTAGGGCGGATGACTTTACCGAGTTAAAACAGTTATTGCTGAATCTACTCAATAATAAGAAAGTTTTCCTGCAGTGCAGGGAATACCGGGGATGCAATGTCGGTGAATGTGAGCTGAAGAACAAGCATATTCTCGTCTGTAATGAATTAACAGCCAATGTCGCCTTCAGTATCAGGTATTACACCCGGGGTATAATTACTGACAGGTGCGGCGTGAATTCCCATGCGGCTGTTATTGCCCGATCGCTGGATATACCGATAATCAGCGGCATCAAAAATCCCCTTAAAGTATTTTTATACGATAACGAAATCCTCATGGATGGAGGCACCGGCGATATCTTTACCAATCCCGACAGCTCAACGCTGGAACGTTACTACACCAGGATAAACCGGGCACATAAAACTTATGAAGCCGTCGATCCGTTGCCGCAATTTGCAGTGATGGCGGATATCGACCGCTGCCAGGACGTGGAACATGCGCTGCGGGTCCGGGCCGATGGCATCGGTATGTACAGAACCGAATTTGAAATGCTGGCCAGGGGACATGTGCTGAGCGAGGAAGAACAGACGGAAATTTATAATCAGGTATTGCAGAAAATGCAGGGCAAACCCGTCTATTTCCGCCTGTTTGATCTGGGTAGCGATAAATCCGCACCATGGCTCGAGATTGAGGAGGAAAACAACCCGGCACTGGGATGCCGCGGCGCGCGGTTTCTGTTGTCCCGGCCTGAGCTTCTTGAAACCCAGGCACGGGCCGTTGCGAACGTATCCCGGTCAGCGCCGGTCAATGTGATTTATCCAATGATTTCCGGGAGGAATGAATATCAGCAACTGAAAAAAATTTTCATGCAGGCAACCAGGGGGATCAAAAACACGCAAATACGCCACGGGATTATGTTCGAAGTGCCCTCGGCATGTTTGAACGCCAGTGACTTGTATGACGTCATTGAATTCGGCCGCATTGGCAGCAATGACCTGATCCAGTATTTATTTGCACGGGACAGGACCGGTGACGGTTTCATATACGCAGACCTGGCAGGGGACCCTGCCGTGTGGAATCTGATAGCCACCGTGGCCGGTGCCGCCCGGAAGGCGGGGAAACCCCTGGAGCTTTGCGGCTCGATTGCCGATACGGGAAGATTTATTCACCAAATGATGAAACTTGGTATCAAGTCGATCAGTACCCATCCGGAAAATATTGCCGCGATCCGCAAGACGGTAGTATCCGAACTGGACCCCGTATCAAAACAACAGCCAGTTCCGGTTCATATGTCATAACTGAAACAATAATATCTGCCTGAGAGCAGGTTTATGCCGATACCGCACCCCCACCCCCACTGTTAAGGCAAGTTTTCCAATTCATTTACCAGAACCAGACTCGAGTTATTGATCGGTTTCCGGGCTCAAAACCTGTGTAAAAAAAGCGAAAAACAGCGCCATTTACAGTCGCCGGGAAGGCACTGGATTGCCCCGCCGTGTGGCTGGATAACGGTATAATGTCGGAGCGAAATTTTCCAGCAAAGTCAAGCTTTTATTTCAAGGCTACCGGTCTGTTTTCAGGCACAATTTTCTACAGTCGCGGCCGCCAATATGGTAGAATTTTACTCTTTTTTTAATACCTAAAATGAGGCCCCGGGCCATTGCTTAATCCAGTAGTATTCTATGCCTGAATTCGAATTCGCACGTTCTGTATCCCCCGTCAACATCGAAGACGAAATGAAGCAGTCCTACATGGATTACGCCATGAGTGTAATCATCGGACGTGCCCTTCCCGATGTCAGAGACGGGTTGAAACCGGTCCATCGTCGCGTGCTTTATGCCATGAGCGAGATGGGCAATGACTATAACAAACCCTACAAGAAATCGGCGCGTATCGTCGGTGATGTTATCGGTAAATATCACCCCCACGGCGACACCGCGGTGTATGACACCATTGTTCGCATGGCGCAGCCCTTCTCCCTGCGTTATGTACTTGTCGACGGCCAGGGCAATTTCGGTTCCGTCGACGGCGATGCCCCGGCCGCCATGCGCTACACCGAGATACGGATGGCCCGGATCACGCAGGAACTGCTCGCTGACCTGGACAAGAACACCGTAGACTTTATTCCCAACTATGATGGTTCCGAGCAGGAACCGACGGTGCTCCCGGCCCGTATTCCGAACCTGCTGGTAAATGGTTCCAGCGGCATTGCAGTGGGCATGGCGACCAACATTCCGCCGCATAACCTGGGCGAGGTCATCGACGCCTGCATTGCCCTGATCGATAACCCCGCCGCGCAGATTGCGGATCTGATGCAGCATATCCCCGGCCCGGATTTCCCGACGGCGGGCATTATCAATGGCGCCAAGGGGATTCATGAAGCCTACCTCACCGGCCGCGGCCGAATTTATGTCCGGGCCCGGACAGTAGTGGAAACCGATGAAAAGAACGGTGCGCATACCATCATTGTTACCGAGTTGCCCTACCAGATTAACAAGGCGCGCCTGATGGAAAAGATCGCAGAACTGGTCAAGGACAAGAAACTGACAGGCATCAAGGAACTTCGCGACGAATCCGACAAGGACGGCATGCGCATGGTTATCGATCTTCGCCGTGGCGAAGTGCCGGAAGTAATCCTGAACAATCTCTACCAGCACACGCAGATGCAGAGTGTATTCGGTATCAATATCGTTGCACTCGAAAACGGACAGCCGCGCCTGTTGAACCTGAAGGACCTGCTCGAGGCGTTTCTCCGCCACCGCCGCGAGGTGGTAACACGGCGTACAGTCCACGACCTGGGCAAGGCCCGTGCCCGGGCACACATCCTTGAAGGTCTGGCCGTGGCGCTGGCCAACATCGATCCCATTATCGATCTAATCAAGAAATCACCAACACCGGCCGAGGCCAAGCAGGGCCTGCTGGAACCGTTATGGGAATCCGGTGTCGTGACCGAGATGTTGAAGCGCACCGGCAGTGATGCCTCGCGGCCGGAGGACCTGCCGGATGAATTCGGATTGCAGGAAGGCGGCTACCGGCTTTCCGACGCCCAGGCCCAGGCCATCCTCGATCTGAAACTGCAACGCCTGACGGGACTGGAACAGGAAAAGGTCATCAAGGAATATGGGGAACTGCTCGACACGATTGATGACCTGCTTGACATTCTCTCGCGCCCGGAACGCCTGATGCAGGTGATCCGGAATGAGTTGATCGAGATCCGCGATCGTTACGGTGACGAGCGCCGCACGGAGATCATCGATGACAAGCAGGATCTCAGCATGGAGGACCTGATCACGGAAGAAGACGTCGTCGTGACCCTGTCGCATGCCGGTTATGCCAAGTCGCAACCGCTGGATGTATACCGATCCCAGCGCCGCGGCGGCAAGGGCAAGTCTGCAACGCGCATGAAGGACGAGGATTTTATCGACAAGCTCTTTATAGCCAGCACGCATGACACGGTCTTGTGTTTCTCCAGCCGCGGCAAGGTCTACTGGCTCAAGGTCTACGAGTTGCCGCAGGCAAGCAGAACCGCGCGTGGCAAACCGATCGTGAATCTGCTGCCACTGGATGAAGGCGAACGCATCAATGCCCTGTTACCCATTCGCGAGTTTGCCGGTGACAAGTACCTGTTTATGGCCACCGCAGACGGAACTGTCAAGAAATGCCGCCTGACGGATTTCTCCAGACCACGTCCAAGCGGCATCCGTGCGATCGAACTGCGTAACGACAACCAGTTAATCGGTGTTGAACTGACCGATGGTGAACACGATGTTATGTTGTTCAGCGATGCCGGAAAGGCGGTCCGTTTCAACGAGGCCTCGGTGCGGGCGATGGGCCGCACGGCGCGCGGCGTCCGCGGGATCAAGCTCGATAAAGGGCAAAAAGCCATTTCCCTGATTATCGTTGAACCCCGATATACCGTCCTGACGGCCACCGAGAATGGTTATGGAAAACGCACCGCCATCGAGGACTATGCATCCAAGGGCCGCGGAGGGCGTGGCGTGATCTCCATCCAGACTACGGAAAGGAACGGCAAGGTGGTTGGTGCAATTGCGGTGGACAATGATGATGAAATCATGCTGATCAGTAATTACGGTACGTTGATCCGTACGCCGGCCTCGGATGTGTCCAAACTCGGCAGGAATACGCAGGGTGTCAGGCTGGTGACGCTGGGCGAAGACGAGAAACTTGCCGGGCTGGAACGTATTGAAGAAGACACCAATGGTGAATAACGTCCTTGAGCAACTGACTCCGGATGCAAGATTGTCCCGCCGCAAGCCGGTGTACAATTTTGGTGCCGGTCCGGCCATGTTACCCGGTCCGGTCATGGAACAGGCTCAGTCCGAATTGCTCAACTGGCAGGGGACCGGGATGTCGGTCATGGAAATCAGTCATCGCAGCGAGGAGTTTGTTGCGATCGCGGAGCAGGCCGAGTCGGATTTGCGCAAACTGCTCGCCATTCCCGATAACTACCATGTTTTGTTTCTGCAGGGCGGGGCTTCCAGCCAGTTTGCCATGGTGCCAATGAATCTTGCGACGACTGACAGCACCGCTGATTATCTGTATACCGGCAGTTGGTCCGGCAAGGCATTGAAGGAAGCCGCGCGTTTCTGCCGCGTGAATACCGCAGCATCGACTGAAGATTCCGGCTTTACCACTCTCCCCATGGCCGGGGACTGGCAAACCAGCCCGGAAGCCGCCTACCTTTATTATTGCGATAACGAAACCATTAACGGTGTCGAGTTTGGTTTCATTCCCGAAGCCGGGAACGTGCCACTGGTATCGGACATGACTTCGAACATCCTTACACGACCGCTGGATGTTTCCCGTTTCGGGATCATATTTGCCGGTGCCCAGAAAAATATCGGCCCCGCCGGCCTGGTCATCGTCATTGTTCGGGAAGACCTGGTCGGAAGGGCCAGGAAAAAAATTCCCAGCCTGTATGATTACGCGATCCAGTCGCGCGAGGCTTCCATGTACAACACGCCGCCGACATTCGCGTGGTACATGGCGGGCCTGGTATTTCAGTGGACACTGGAGGAAGGGGGTGTCGGGGAAATGCAGGCACGCGCCGGGTGGCGTTCCTCGCAAATTTACCGGTGTATCGATAGCTCCGATTTCTATAGCAACAACATCGACGAATCCTGCCGATCCCGCCTGAACGTTCCTTTCAGTCTGGCGGATGAATCACTCAACGGGAAGTTTCTGGATGAATCGAGAAAGCAGGGACTGCTGGCACTCCGGGGACACCGGAGCGTGGGCGGCATGCGCGCCAGTCTCTATAACGCCATGCCCCGGGCCGGCGTGGACAAGCTGGTCGAATTCATGGGGTATTTCGAGAAGCGTTACGGATAAGCAGCACGGATAATCACGGTCAACATGTATTGATCCGGGCGGGGTTATTTCAGAACACTTGCTTATCCCGGGCGGATAAGCCTGTATACTGGTTCATAGTGACAGGCTCGGGATTGCCGGGTCTGTCAGGTAAAAGAACACGGGGCCAGTCGTTTTTTTCCTTAACAATGTCCGACGAATCAGAACTCAAAAAACTGCGCGCGCGCATCGATGATATTGATGACAGTCTGCTGACATTAATCAGTGAGCGGGCGCAAATCGCACAGGATATCGCGCGCGTAAAAGGCGGACATGCCGGTAACCACGGGTTCTATCGCCCGGAACGCGAGGCGCAGGTGTTGCGCCATGTTATTGAGCGCAACCAGGGACCGCTCTCGGAAGAGGAAATGGCGCGCCTGTTTCGGGAAATCATGTCGGCCTGCCTGGCGCTGGAACAGGTGCTCGATATTGCCTACCTGGGCCCGGAAGGCACCTTCACCCAGTCGGCCGCGCTCAAGCATTTCGGCCATTCGGTCAATACCACGGCCTTTGCCAGCATTGACCAGGTTTTCCGGGAAGTGGAGGCCGGCGCCTGCCAGTATGGGGTCGTGCCGATCGAAAACTCGATTGAAGGCGTTGTCAACCACACGCTCGATATGCTGATCAATTCCAGCCTGTTGATTTGCGGCGAGGTGGAACTGCGCATTCATCATCACCTGATGAGCAAGGCAAAATCGATCAATGATATCGAGGAAATCTACTCGCACCAGCAGTCCCTGGCGCAGTGCAGGGGCTGGCTGGACACCAATTTACTCGACGCTGAACGCATTGCGGTCAACAGTAATGCCGAGGCCGCCCGGATCGCGGCCGGACTCGAAAAAGCGGCCGCAATAGCCGGTGAAACCGCCGCGGACCAGTACGGGCTGCATATTCTCGAGTCCAACATCGAGGACGAACCGGACAACACGACCCGCTTCCTGGTTATCGGCAAGCACGATACGAAACCGAGCGGTTCAGACAAGACGTCGTTGTTGTTTTCCACGCCGAACCGTCCCGGCGCCCTGCACCTGATGCTGGCCTGTTTTTCCGAAAACGATGTCAGCATGACCCGAATTGAATCCAGACCTTCGAGGAAAGGAATGTGGGACTACGTATTTTTTGTCGATGTTGAGGGGCATGCGAAAGACAGGAAGGTGGCGGCCGCCCTGAAGGCGCTGAAAGAATGTGCGTCGATGGTGAAGCTATTGGGTTCGTATCCACAAGCAGTATTGTAAAAAT
Source organism: Gammaproteobacteria bacterium (assembly GCA_035471825.1). GTDB lineage: Bacteria > Pseudomonadota > Gammaproteobacteria > Eutrophobiales > Eutrophobiaceae > DATIPP01. The sequence goes on along the minus strand of DATIPP010000190.1, from coordinate 4,528 downwards.
GTCACTATTACTCCATGACGGCGTTGCGGCACCTTCTCCGATGCTTGTGTATTTATCACATACACTGCGCTTCTCGAAGACGTCGCGCCCCTTGTCCTGAAGTAAAATTGACTATTTTCAGTCTGGCATATACTGCCGGAACACTTGCAAGAACGTTGCAATGGAAATAAATAATAACCATTCACTAATCTCCAATCACTATTCACCAAAATGAGCTGTGATTTGTTAAAGCTTGCGACGCCCGGGGTGGCGGGTCTGCAGCCCTATCACCCGGGGAAACCGGTGGAGGAGCTGGAACGCGAACTGGGAATCGGGGATATTGTAAAACTGGCCTCCAATGAAAACCCTCTCGGTACCGGTGACAGGGCACGGGAGGCGATAAAGGCCATGGCGGATTTTTCCCGCTACCCGGATGGCAACGGGTTTTCCCTCAAGGCGACACTGGCCCAGTACCATGGTGTCGAACCCGACCAGATCACCCTCGGTAACGGTTCCAACGATATCCTGGAATTGATTGCCCGGTCGATCATATCGCCCGGCCAGGAAGTGATCATCTCCGAGCATGCCTTCGCGGTATATCCGCTGGTTACCCGGGCCATCGGCGCAAAACCTGTCGTCGTGCCGGCAAGGAACTGGTCGCACGATCTCGAGACCATGCAAGCCGCCATTACAGAAAAAACGCGTTTGATGTTTATTGCCAATCCGAACAATCCTACCGGCACCTGGTCGGATGAGGTGTCACTGCGCCACCTGCTGGAATCGATGCCGGAGGACGTGGTGGTCGTGGTCGACGAGGCCTACTGTGATTACGTCGAGGACGAGGAATATCCCCAGTGCATTCACTGGTTGCATGCTTTCCAGAATCTCGTCGTTACGCGCACGTTTTCCAAGGCACACGGCCTTGCCGGTCTCCGGGTCGGCTACGGTATATCGCACGCGGAACTCGCTGACTTGATGAACCGCGTGCGACAACCATTCAATGTAAACAGCGTGGCCCAGACCGCTGCCGAAGCGGCATTGCACGACGCCGAACACATCGAACGGAGTGTTGTATTGAACCGCAACGGTATACAACAGTTGATAGAGGCTTTTGATCAACTGGGACTGGACTACATACCTTCCGTCGCCAACTTTATCTGCGTGGACATGGGACGGCATGCACAACCAGTATATGAAAAACTGTTGCACGAGGGGGTCATTGTCCGGCCGATAGATAGTTACGGCATGCCGGATCATTTGCGGGTAACAATTGGGCTGGAGTCGGAAAATGAGCGCTTTATACGGGCTTTAAAGAAAGTAACAAGTAACAAGTAACAAGACGCAAGTGATAAGTGAAATGAAGCAGGTATTGATAACGAATCACCAATCACGATTCACGTTAAAGAAATAAGATGCACATAAACAAACTGGCAATCATCGGCGTCGGCCTGATCGGCGGTTCCCTGGCCCGGGCCCTGCGCCGCGCCAAGTCCTGCGATCAGATCATGGGATTCGGCCGCAACCGCGATCACCTGAAAAAAGCCGTGGAACTCGGGATCATTGACGATTTCAGTACGCAACTGGAACGCGTTGTCAACGACGCCGACGTCGTTGTTCTGGCTACGCCGTTGAAGACGACGGAGTCGCTTCTGCGGGAGATACGGCCATTATTACAAGAGACCGTTGTCATTACCGATGTCGGCAGCGCCAAGACCTGTGTCATCGAGGATGCAAAAGAGGTCCTTGGCAATTACCTGCCTCGCTTCGTTCCCGGCCACCCGATCGCCGGTACCGAGAAAAGCGGCGTAGAGGCATCATTTGCCGAACTGTTTCAGGATCACCGCGTGATCCTGACGCCGCTCCCGGAGACTGCTGTCGATGCACTCCAGCAGGTAACATCGATGTGGGAGAGCGTCGGGGCGGAAGTCACGCACCTGAGTGCGGAACATCACGACGAGATACTCGCTGCGACCAGTCATCTTCCGCATTTGCTGGCCTATGCACTGGTCGATTGTCTTGCAGGCATGCGTGATCGGGACGAGATATTCGAATTCGCGGCAGGCGGCTTCGCCGATTTCACCCGGATCGCCTCCAGCCACCCCGAGATGTGGCACGATATCTGTTTCTCCAACCGCCGGCAGCTGCTTGCCGTATTCGATCATTTCAACAGCCGGTTACAAACGATCCGTCAGGCAATCGAACAGGGTGACAGCGAAACATTATTGAATATCTTCACCCGCGCAAAACAATCGCGTGACCGGTTTACCGACAACCGGAAAAAAATCCCCAACGATATTGAATAGTCGAAACGGGACGCACCATGACGCCAGTTGCGGCCACTGATTACCACGTTTCTCCCGGCGGCAGGCTGTCGGGAAACATCCGGGTGCCGGGCGACAAGTCCATATCCCACCGTGCCCTGATGCTGGGCGCCATTGCCAAAGGCAGGACGACCATCAGCGATTTCCTCGAGGGCGAAGACACGCTGGCGACACTGCACGCCTTCCGGGAGATGGGTGTCAAAATCGACCATGTAGCAGGACAAAAGGTAGTCATACATGGTGTCGGCCTGCATGGATTACGCGCCCCGGCCACTATCCTGGACCTGGGTAATTCCGGCACTTCGGTACGCCTGCTTGCCGGATTGCTCGCCGGTCAGTCGTTCGACACTGAACTCACCGGTGATCCCTCGTTGCAAAAACGCCCGATGCGGCGGATCACCGAACCTTTGCAATTAATGCATGCCTCAATTCAATGTTCAAAGGCAGGCACGTTGCCGATCTCGATCCGGGGTGGACAGCGATTGCAAGGCATCCATTACAACATGTCAGTGGCCAGCGCACAGCTGAAATCCTGCCTCTTGCTCGCCGGGCTGTATGCGAACGGCGAGACCTGTGTGCGGGAGCCATCCCCGACGCGTGACCACACGGAACGCATGCTGGGGCAATTCGGATACGCAGTAAAAACCGGGAACCAATCTGTCTGCCTCGCCGGTGGCGGTCGGTTGCAAGGCACCGATGTGCATGTTCCGGCCGATATTTCTTCGGCGGCGTTCTTTATCGTGGGTGCCAGCATTGCGGAAGATTCCGAACTTCTTCTGGAACGGGTCGGTCTGAACCCGACCCGGGATGCCGTGATCGGAATCCTGCAATCCATGGGTGCGGATATCCGGATTTCAAACCGGCATGATGTCTCGGGTGAACCGGCCGGCGACATCCGGGTCCGTTCCGCCTCATTGCATGGCGTTGAGATTCCACCTGAACAGGTGCCTTATGCCATAGATGAATTCCCGGCAATCATGATCGCGGCCGCGGCGGCCACCGGTGAGACGCGACTCTCCGGGGCGGAGGAATTGCGGGTCAAGGAAAGCGACCGCATAGCGGCGATAACGGACGGGTTGCAGGCCCTGGGTATTGACGCCGAGGCACAACCCGGCGGACTCCGCGTCACGGGTGGCCCTGTCTTCGGTGGCACGGTCAACAGCTTCGGCGATCACCGGGTCGCAATGGCATTTGCAATGGCCGGCCTGGTGGCCCGGGAACCGGTTGTTATTCGTGATTGTGCCAATGTCGATACCTCGTTTCCGGGATTCGTGACTCTGGCACGCGATGCGGGACTCGGAATCGAAACGGGGGGCGCCGATGACAAATGAAGTACCCGTTATCGCCGTTGACGGTCCCAGCGGAACCGGCAAGGGGACGCTATGCAGTTACCTGGCAAAAAAACTCGGCTGGCATTTACTCGACAGCGGGGCGTTATACCGGGTGATGGCAGTTGCCGCAGACCGTCACGGACTGTCTCCGGATAACGAGTCGTCCCTGGCGGAACTGGCACAGGGCCTGGATGTACGTTTCGTACATGGCGGTGATGCAGATGCCATCTCGGTGATCCTCGAAGGAGAGAATGTTGATCAGGCGATTCGTTCGGAGGAATGCGGCAGGGCCGCCTCTGTTCTTGCTGCTCTCCCCGGTGTACGGGCGGCGCTTCTGGCGCGGCAACGTGCTTTCCGGAGGCCTCCCGGCCTGATTGCCGATGGCCGCGACATGGGTACCGTCGTATTTCCGGACGCCCGGCTCAAGGTTTTTCTCGATGCAAGCCCGGAGGAACGGGCCCGAAGGCGACATAAACAGTTGATGGAAAAAGGGTTTAGTGTTAATCTCGCGCAGCTTTCAGCAGATATTGCTGAACGCGATGCCCGGGATAGTCAACGCGCTGTTTCCCCTTTAAGGCCGGCAGATGATGCTATCGTCATCGATACCACGGACCTCGACATTGAAGAGGTCATGGACAATGTATCGACACTGGTAAACGATCATATTCCTGCTATTGCGCACAAACCCGGCGACTGAAATACACAATTTATTTTAACTTAACCGCGAAGGCCGTGCTGTTTGCTTGACAGGACCTTGCACGAGGACATTTTTTTACATGAGTGAGAGTTTTGCAGAGCTCTTTGAACAGAGCCAAATCGAGGGCAAGATGCGCCCGGGGACCATCGTCAAGGCGAAGGTGGTAGACATCAACCAGGATACAGTAATTGTCAATGCGG
>DATIPP010000189.1:0-2985 GCA_035471825.1 Gammaproteobacteria bacterium | reverse complement strand
CCGTGGTATTTTCCGATGACACCGGCAGGCCCCACTTTTTCAACTGCTTCAGTGTTCCAATGTGGGTATCGGGCAATTGTATCTTTTCATAGTGACCGACACCGTAGGCAAAAAACAGCAATGGACGCCGGGCGGTGATGCCGGAATCGTGTTGCCGGAGACTGCCGGCGGCCGCGTTGCGCGGATTCGCAAATTGCCTGGCGTTGTTTGCGGCCTGGTCCTTGTTGAGCCGGAGGAATCCCTGCTTGCTGATGAAGACTTCACCGCGGACTTCCAGTACCCCGGGATGCTTCCCGGTGAGTTTCAGGGGTACGGAACGAATGGTTTTGACATTGGCCGTGACGTCCTCTCCGGTTTCCCCGTCACCACGCGTGGCTGCCTGCACCAGGAAACCAGCATCGAACAACAGGCTGATAGCCAGTCCGTCCAGTTTCAGCTCGGCCGCGTATTCAACAGTATCGATGTCCAGTTTTTCCCGGACGCGCCGATCGAATGCCGTCATGGTTTCCTCGTCGAAGGCGTTGGCAAGCGACAGCATCGGCATCTGGTGTTTCACCTCGTCGAAGGCTTCCAGTGGTGGGGCACCGACGCGCTGGCTGGGTGAATCGGGGGTGACAAGATCCGGGTGTTGCTCTTCCAGCTCCAGGAGTTCATTCATCAAGCGGTCATATTCCGCGTCCGGAATCTCCGGGCTGTCGTAGACGTAGTAAAGGATGTTGTGGCGGTTGATTTGCTCGCGCAGTTCCTTCAGCCGGCTTTTGACAGACTTCGATGACATTATTGATCAGTGGTATTGCGCCGCGGTGGTACGGAGATTTTCGAGTTCTTCCTGGGAAATTATCTCGTGCTTTTCATTGCGCAGGTCGGCATCCAGGTCCGTGGCAATCTGCCGGGCACATTCCAGCATCTGGTCGAACAATTCGGCTCCCCGCCCCGCCGCCGGCAGGCAAAGAAAAATAGCCAGGCCGTCAGTGGTAAATTCAGATGCACTGTCCGGGTCAAACGTTCCCGGCTCGTGCATGTTGGCAAGGCTGAAAAGGTTTTCCTGCGGTTGTCCGGGTGGATTGTAATGATAGATGTCCATGGCGCCGAAGGTCATGCCGGCCGCCTCGACCGCTTGCACTATTTCCTCGCCGTTGAGCACCTGGCCTTCTTTCGACGTGATAAAAAGGACGATGATTTTCTGTCCGGTTTTTTGTTCGGGGGCGGTTCCCGTTGTGCTCGTTTCCGTTAGGGCATCTTCCGTGACCAGGGGTTCCCTGTCCGGGATGTCCTGGCGGGAGTCGTTGAGGAAAACATTCAGGTCGGCAATGGCACCGCTGACGTCTGCGTCAGTCTCGTTCCCGGGCTTGATAGACAGATCATGGGTATCGTCGTGGTTGAACGAGGGATAGTTTTCGATCCGCGACCGGATATAGCGCTTTTGCTTGAAAACTTCCCAGAAATAGATGCCGGCTATGACAAGGACACCGATACCCAGCAGAATCCAGCGCAGTTCATTCATAACGACAGTGACAAGCTACAAGTAACAAGTTATATGGACATAATTCAAAAGAATTCTACACCGATAACCTGATTCTTATAACTTGTTGCTTGTCACCTGTTCCTTGTGACTTGTAAATAACAGCTGGCAGCTGTTATGCCGTTGCCGCCATCTCCACGGCTTCATCGACATCGACGGAGACCAGCCTGGAAACACCGGCTTCCTGCATGGTGACGCCGAGCAACTGGTAGGCGATTTCCATCGTGATCTTGTTGTGGGTGATGAAAATGAATTGCACTTCCTCGGCCATATCTTTCAGCATCTCGCTGAACCGGCCGACATTGGCGTCATCCAGAGGCGCGTCAACCTCGTCGAGAATACAGAACGGCGCCGGGTTGAGTTTGAATATGGAAAACACCAGGGCAACCGCCGTCAGGGCTTTTTCGCCGCCGGACAGCAGGTGGATAGTGCTGTTCCGTTTGCCGGGCGGACGGGCCATGATGGTCACGCCGGTTTCCAGCAGATCGTCACCGGTCAAATCCAGGTAGGCGTTACCGCCGCCGAACAACTGCGGGAATGTCTCCTGCAGGTTTGAATTCAGTTGGTCGAAAGTCTCCTTGAAGCGGGCACGTGATTCCTTGTCGATCTTGCGAATGGCGTTTTCCAGCGTCGTCAGTGCCTCGCGCAGGTCCTCGTCCTGCTTGTCGAGGTAGTCCTTGCGTTCCGTCAACTGTGTGAACTCGTCGATGGCGGCCAGGTTGATCGGTCCCAGCCGTTCAATCTTGCGTGTCACGTTTTCCAGCTTTTCGCGCCAGGCATCTCTTTCCGCACCCTCTTCAAGTCCCTCGAGGATCTGTTGCACATCCTGGCCGGACTCGCGGAGTTTTTCCTCGATGGTCTGCAGCCTGACCCGGCTTTCGCGTGTTTCCAGGCGAATCTGTTCGAGCTGGTTGCGCAGTTCCTGGATTTGCTGTTCCTGCACGGTCCGTGCCTGCTCCTTCTCGCGCAGGGTGTTTTCGATTGATTGTACTTTCGAGCGTGCCTCGCCCAGTTTCTTTTCGGCCTCGGCTTTCTCCCCGAGGTGCCGTTTCAGGTCGTCCTGCATGGATTCCAGTGGCGCCCGGATCTCAGCCAGGGAGCGTTCCAGGTCCCCGTGGCGACTCTGCAGATGTTCGATCTGTATCCGGCTGCGCTTGATTGATTGCTCCAGGGAAGCGCGTTGCGAACTGATGGATTCCAGTTGCAGGGCAATACCGTGGCTTTCTTCGTGGGTCTTTTGCCATTGTTCGCGGGCATTACCAAGCGAGCGGCGATGTTTTTCCCGCAGCGTAACCAGTTCTTCGCGTTGTTTTTCGAGCTCTTCCCTGTTGCCGCTTATCTTCTCCAGTTCCGAGTTGATAGCATCGTATTCCTGCCGATCGCTTTCCATCTGCTCGTGCAGATCGTCCAGCTCGGCCTCGACCTGTTCCGCGCGGTTGTCGGCCTGTTCCAGTTTTGAACGG
>DATIPP010000188.1:0-3295 GCA_035471825.1 Gammaproteobacteria bacterium | reverse complement strand
AACCTTCCCCGCAGGAACTGCCGCCCGAACCGCCTGAAAAGGAACCACCGGCACCTGAAGAAATTCCGCCACGGGAAAAAGCACGACTTGCAACCGTGATATCACCGCTGCTCGTTGAGGATCCTGGAATCTGACAAATTGTTATTTTAATTGACTCTGTCAAAATCACCCTTATGAACAAATTGGCGGGACGTTTTCTCTGGATTGTCATACTCGCCGGCGTGATTGCCGTGTTCGCCTGGTATGTCACCCGCACAGAACCGGTGACTGTTACGTTGCATACCGTTGAACGCGGCAGGGTTGAAAATACCGTGTCCAACACGCGCGTCGGCACGGTCAAGTCATGCCGCCGGTCCATGGTGGCACCGGCTATCGGTGGCGAGGTATCGCGCTTGCCGGTGAAAGAAGGTGACAGTGTTAACACGGGCCAGGTGTTACTGGAATTATGGAACGAGGATCTGAAAGCAAAGCTGAAACTGGCCGAGGCCGAAAAAGTTGCAGCTCGATCCCATGTCCAGGAAGCCTGCGATATCGCCGCCGGGGCGGAACGTGAATTCAAGAGGGTTCAGCGCCTGGTCAAGGACAAGCTGATCCCGCAGGAACTGGTGGACCGGGCGGAGACGGAATTTGCCGCCAAGGACGCTGCCTGCAAGGAAGCCAGTGCGCGGATCAGCGTTAATGATGCGCAGATCGCTGTCACCCGTGCTGCACTGGACCGGACGATTATCAAGGCACCGTTTGCAGGGATCGTGGCCGAGGTCAATGCAGAGCTGGGTGAATACGTCACACCCTCGCCGCCCGGCATACCAACACTGCCGGCGATTGATCTCATTGATACCGGTTGCATGTATGTATCTGCACCCATCGATGAAGTGGATGCCCCGCCGATTGATACCGGTATGCCGGCCTGTGTCATGCTGGACGCTTTCCCGGACCGCCGTTGCAACGGCACGGTGCGCCGCATTGCCCCCTATGTGCTTGATATAGAGAAACAGGCACGTACCGTGGAAGTCGAAGTGGAACTGACGAACCCGGAAGACCTGGAAGGTTTGTTGCCCGGTTACAGTGCCGACATCGAGATATTCCTGGACGTGAAAGAAGATGTCCTGCGCGTCCCTACCGAGGCCGTGCTGGAAGGTTACCGGGTTTATTTGTATGACGAGCAGACCGGCTACATCACCGAGCGCAAGTTTGAACCGGGAATAGCCAACTGGAATTACACGGAGATCCGCTCCGGTTTGGAGGCGGGCGATAAAATTGTTTTATCCGTGGGCCGTGAAGGAGTAGAGCCCGGTGTCATCGCCCGGCCGGAAGCTACCGGGAATAACGGCACGGGCAAATGATCAGCTTGCGGGGTATCGGCAGGGATTTTCTCCTTGGCAGCCAGACCGTTCACGCTCTCGCGGAAATTGATCTTGATATCGAACAGGGCGAATACCTCTCCATCATGGGGCCGTCCGGTTCCGGCAAGTCCACCTTGCTGAATATCATCGCCTTGCTGGACAGGCCATCCAACGGCAATTATTCTCTGAATGAACATGATGTCACCGGTTTGCCGGATGAAGAACTGGCAAAAATACGGCGCGAGAATATCGGTTTTGTTTTCCAGTTTTTCCACCTGATTCCCCGCCTGACGGCTGCAGAAAATATAGAAATCCCGCTCATGCTCGCTGCCCTGCCGCCACACGAAAGACAGCCTCGTGTCGATGCTGCAATCAGTAATTTCGGCCTGGAACCCCGCGCCGGCCACCGGCCTGACCAGTTGTCCGGCGGTGAACGCCAGCGCGTTGCCATCGCCCGTGCCACGATCATGCAGCCGTCCGTCATCCTGGCCGATGAACCCACGGGTAATCTTGACCAGAAAACAGGACACCAGGTCATTGAACTGCTGGAAAAACTGAACAGGGACAAGGTGACCCTGATCATAGTCACGCACGATATCGATATTGGCAAACGTGCCCGGCGGCGGTTGCGGCTGGTTGACGGCCGTATTGCCGAAGACAAACGGGAACAGGATCATGCGCTACACGGATAACCTGTCACTTGCCTACAGGGCGGTCATCTCCCATCACGTACGCACCGGGTTGATACTGCTGGGGATCGCCATCGGCGTCAGTTCCGTGATCCTTCTCACCGCCCTCGGTGACAGCGCCCGCCGTTACGTGATCGGTGAATTTACCGCGCTGGGTACAAACCTGGTAATCATTTTGCCCGGCCGTTCGGAAACCACCGGCGGCCCGCCGCCATTAATGGGAGAAACGCCGCGTGATCTGACAGTTGATGATGCACTGGCATTATTGCGATCACGCAATATAGAACGGGTGGCGCCGATAGCCGTGGGCTCGGCCCCGGTTAACTGGCGAGGGCGCGAACGGGAAGTGGATATCCTGGGTACGACGACGGCAATGAAAGAAGTGCGGCACCTGGAGATGGCACAGGGCCGGTTTCTGCCTGACTCCGATCCGCGCCAGGCCCTGCCGGTTTGTGTTATCGGTGAAAAGGTCCGTAGCGAACTGTTTGGCCCGGAGCAATCACTGGGTGAATGGTTACGCATCGGTGACCGCCGCTGCCGTGTTATCGGGATCATCAAATCGACCGGTGTCTCTATCGGTGTCGATCTCGATGACATTGTCATGATTCCTGTCACATCAGCACAGATCCTGTTTGATTCACCCGGACTATTCCGGGTATTGATCGAGGCAAAGGAAGGAGCAATAACAGCAGCCTCCGAAGATGCGCGCCGTATTATCAAGGAGCGGCATGAAGGGGAAGACGATGTCACCATCATTACCCAGGACAGCATTGTTGCAACATTCGACAGGATACTCGGTACATTGACCTACGGCATTGCCGGTATCGGTGCTGTCAGCCTGCTGGTTGCCGGTATATTAATTATGAACGTGATGCTGGTCTCCGTGGCGCAACGGCGGTCGGAAATCGGTTTACTCAAGGCGATCGGCGCACCGGGCCATGAAATTCTGAAACTGTTTCTTACCGAGGCCTTGCTGCTGTCGCTGTCTGGAGCTGCTTTCGGTGTGTTGCTCGGTATCGGCGGGGCGGAATTTCTGCACCGGATTTATCCCGACATTCCCATCGTCGCACCCGTGTGGGGTATTGCGGCTGCCAGCGGGATCGCTGTCATGGCAGGCATACTTTTTGGCGTATTGCCGGCGAGCAGGGCGGCGCGTCTCGATCCCGTACAGGCGCTGGCGAGGCATTAACGTATGCGCACCCCCGACCTGGTTAAATTATCAATGGGGGCAGTCATGGCATACCGCCTGCGTTCACTGCTGAC
>DATIPP010000187.1:0-2612 GCA_035471825.1 Gammaproteobacteria bacterium | reverse complement strand
CGTGGCGGAAAGCAACATCTCAATCGACCGGTTTTCAACACCGCGCATGAGGCCGTCGCCGAAACAGGGGCAGACGCCAGCATGATTATGGTACCGGCGGCATTCGCCGCGGAATCAATCGTCGAGGCCGTTGATGCCGGCATCAGACTGGTGGTCTGCATTACAGAAGGCATCCCGGTACTGGACATGCTCAAGGTGCGTAATTACCTGGAACGCCATCCGGAAGTTGGCCTGGTCGGTCCCAACTGTCCCGGTGTCATCACGCCCGGTCAATGCAAAATCGGCATCATGCCGGCGAATATTCACAAACCAGGTTGTATCGGGATTGTTTCGCGCTCCGGCACATTGACCTATGAAGCGGTTCACCAGACCACACAAAACGATCTGGGACAGAGTACCTGTGTCGGCATCGGTGGCGATCCCATTCACGGCCTGAATTTTATCGATTGCCTGGGATTGTTCGAGAAAGATCCCGACACCCGGGGTATCATCATGGTCGGAGAGATCGGCGGGACTGCTGAAGAAGAGGCAGCGGAATTCATCCGGGACAATGTCAGCAAGCCGGTGGTCGGTTACATCGCCGGGGTTACCGCACCACCCGGAAAACGCATGGGGCATGCGGGCGCTATTATTTCCGGCGGCAAGGGCACGGCCGATGACAAGTTTGTCGCGTTGAAAGATGCCGGTGTCACGACTGTCGCATCTCCCGCAGACCTCGGAAAAACCATCGCCGGAAAACTCTGAGGCCCGGCCCGGTCCGTATTCTGAAATTTTTGTAGTCCCTTAACCAACTCCACGTCAATTTGTATGACCGGTATCGCATTGCGTAATACACTTTTTTTCCTGTTTGCCCTGTCCGGGTTCACAGGTCTTATCTACGAATCGATCTGGTCCCATTATCTGAAACTTTTTCTCGGTCATGCGGCTTATGCCCAGGCCCTGGTCCTGGCGATCTTCATGGGCGGCATGGCACTCGGGGCCTGGCTTGCCAGCAGGTTACTGGGAAAATTCACCAACCTGTTGATTGCCTATGCGTTAATTGAAGGCCTGATCGGTTTTTTCGGACTCGGGTTCCATGCTGCTTTCCAGGCAACGCTCTCGCTTTCCTACGACACTATTATCCCTGCGTTGGGTTCAACCCATGCCGTGCAGACGTATAAATGGACCATCTCCACTCTGTTAATATTGCCGCAATCCATTCTGCTGGGCATGACCTTCCCGGTTATGAGCAACGGCATTATCAGGCTATATCCCGTCACTCCTGGCGGCACGCTGGGAATGCTGTATTTCACCAATAGCATCGGTGCCGCCATTGGCGTACTGGTAAGCGGGTTTGTGCTGCTCGCCGCCATGGGACTGCCGGGAACACTGCTGTTTGCAGCGATCGTAAATATTACCCTCGCGATCGTTGTATATGCCATGGCGAAAGGCCGTGAGAAGCCGCCCATTTCCGTAACAAGAGAAAAACCCGGGAGCGGATTCCTGTCGCTGATATTGATTGCTGCCTTTATTACCGGTGCCGCTTCGTTCATCTACGAAATCAGCTGGTTGCGTATGTTGAGTATGGTACTTGGTGCAAGCACGCATTCTTTCGAATTAATGCTGAGTGCTTTCATCACCGGACTTGCACTTGGCGGTCTCTGGATCCGCCGCAGGATTGACCGCTTGCAAAATCCGTTTCTTACCGCCGGCATGATCCAGGTAATCATGGGATTTTTTGCCATAGCGACACTGCCACTTTATAACCAGACCTTCGACCTGATGGGTTTTTTGCTGGATGCACTGGATCATAACGAAAGCGGTTATGTACTGTTTGGCTTGTCCAGCCATTTTATTGCACTCCTGGTAATGCTTCCCGCTACATTCTGTGCCGGCATGACACTGCCACTGTTCACATACATATTGCTGCACAACGGGCACGGTGAAAAAAGCGTCGGAGAAGTCTATGCCAGCAACACGCTCGGAGCGATCGCTGGTGTTGTATTTACCATTCTCGCCGGGTTGCCGTTACTCGGACTCAAGGGTGTTATGATTTTCGGTGCCACCCTGGACATAATGCTCGGACTGGTCTTTATGCTGCTATCAGGCAGAAAGAGGGTTGCCTATGGCATGATCGCCGTCTCCCTCGGCATTCTTTCAGGATCGCTGGCTTTCGCCGAACTGAATGTCTATAAAATGAGTTCCGGCGTGTACCGGACAGGCCTGGTTTCCCACGGCGAAAACGTAAAGGTCCTGTATCAAAAAGATGGCAGGACTTCGACCGTACACGTATTAACACAGCCGGGTGGCCGGACAGCCATACTGACCAATGGGAAATCAGATGCAGCCATCAATGTCAGTGACAATGATGTCATTGCAGACGATGAGCCGACCATGGCACTGCTCGCTGCCATACCGTTGGCATTCAAGCCCGACTCAACACGGGTAGCAAACATCGGCATGGGCTCTGGAATGACGGCCCATACCCTGCTGGCATGGCCGGAAATCGAGCGCGTGGATACGATTGAAATTGAACCGGCCATGGTAGAGGGCGCCCGTTACTTCCTGCCCCGCGTAGAAAAGGTCTTTGAAGATCCCCGTAGTCACATCATCATCGAAGATGCCAAAACCTA
>DATIPP010000186.1:0-4251 GCA_035471825.1 Gammaproteobacteria bacterium | reverse complement strand
TGTTCCTGGTGCTGGATAACTCCGGCAGCATGAAACAAAACGATCCGCAATTTCTCGCCAAAACAGCCGTGGATGAATTTATCGGGCTACTGGATGAATCAACCCGCGTGGGCATTATCATTTTTGATCAGACGGTCCGTCAGCCGGTCCCGCTCACCGGGGTAACCGACGCGAACCGGGAAGAGATATTGCAGAACCTGGATCAGATCAATTACAAGGGACAATACACCGACAGCCCGGCCGCGATAGAAAGGGCGATTTACGATATCAAGTTGAGCGGGCGGGAAGATGCCAGGAAAGTGATCGTTTTCATGACGGACGGTATCGTCGATACCGGTAACGCGGACCAGGACCTGGAGAAAGCGCGCTGGTTGAAAAACGACCTGGCTGCGGATGCCGCCGAATCCGAAATCCGGATATTCGGTATTGCCTTTACAGAAGATGCCGATTTCCAGTTGATCCAGTCATTGGCCCAGCAGACAGGCGGTGAATATTATCGCGCCCTGCAACCCGAAGACCTGCAGAATGTCTTCGAACGCATCCACACCATCATGAATAAACGTCCGGAGCCGGAACCCGAACCGGAGCCCGAGCCTGAAGCGGAGCCGGAACCCGTGCCACCGCCACCACCACAGGAAGTCAAACCACCCGAACCGGTGATTATCGAAGTGCCGGTCCAGCAAAAGGGAATGGATGAAGAGGAACGCATGCGTTCCATGATGATACTGGCGGCACTCGCGGTACTCATTGTTGCAGTCATTATTATGGTATTTATGTTATTGCGCGGCAGTCGTGGTAAAACCGAGGAGGTAGAGGCACAGGAAGCCTTCCTGAATGACGTGAACGGTTATACTGAAAAGTCCACCTATAAGCTCGGTAACAAGCCCACCATGATCGGCCGGGTTGCGGGAAAGGACAAGGAACACCTTAATTATCTCGTTATCCCCGAATCCACTATCGGGCGCCGTCATGCATTAATCGAATACAAGGATTTTGCCTACTGGATCATTGACCAGGGAAGTATCAATGGCACGTTTGTTAATGATGAATTAATCACCAGCGAGACCCGTCTCAAGCACGGTGACAAGGTCCGGTTTCACAAGTTTGAATTTGAATTCCTGATGCCGGAAATGGTGGATGCCGGCATGACTGTCGTTTCCAATACCGTGTTTGGTGGAGCGCCGAAACAGAAAGACGAATCAGAAGATGTCACTGTCGCCAGGGAAGGAAAAGATGAAAGTGAAGAAGAGACCTTTACACCCGAAAGTGATGATGATTTGCCCGAGCCGGATTTCGATCTCAGTACGGATTATTCGACAGATTCATCCGAACAGGAAACATATGCCAGTGAAGGGAACGATTCCGCCGCAGGGGAAGAAGAGACGCCTGACGAGGCAGGGGAAGACGAGACCATCATGCTGGATGACGAGGATGAAGATATCACCGAGGCACCCTATAGTGATGAAACAATTCGACCGGATAATGATGAGGATTTACCGGACGATAAAAAGTGAACATTCTTTCAATGTTCCTCTTCGTTGCCTCAATCCCGCTGGTTATTCACCGTTTTAACATGACATCCCCCGGTTATGATGACTACCAGTCGTCATTTGCCTTTACTTCATGATGCCACACCAGTCATTCAATAATGAAGCCGTAAGCAACAGGCACAAATTGCTGGAGTTACTGGCAGACGGGAGGTTTCATTCGGGACAGGAACTGGGACGTACCCTGTCCGTGTCACGCGCGGCTATCTGGAAATCATTGCGTTCACTGGCTGCCTGCGGGCTTTCGATCACGTCGGTCAAGGGCCGGGGTTATTGCCTGGAGTGTCCAATGGAGTTCCTGTCCCGTGCACGGTTGCTGGAGACACTCGATCACCGGGTGGTAGACGGCGTATCGAAACTTACGGTTTTTACCGAAGTGGATTCCACCAACCAATTTCTACTGGACAGGATCAACCAGGCGGATTTCCATGGCCACGTCGTACTGGCGGAGTATCAAAGCGCGGGCAGGGGCAGGCATGGCAACCTGTGGCTGTCACCTTACGGTTCCGGTATCAGCCTGTCGCTCGGCTGGGAATTCACCACCCCGCCGGCCGCGATGGGTATCATCTCCCTGGCCCTGGGTGTCGCCGTGGTGGAAACCCTGTGCGAGTTCGGCATTAATAATGTCGGGTTGAAGTGGCCGAACGACATCCTCCACAATCGCGACAAACTCGGCGGTATCCTGGTGGAAATGCGCGGTGAACTTGCAGGCCCCTCCCGGCTTGTGATGGGTATCGGGATCAATTATTCACTGCCGCGTAAACAGGCACTGGTCCCCGGTCGCAAGGTGACGGATATTGCCGCGATTGCCGATCCGTTGCCGTCGCGTAACGTTTTTACGGCGAGACTGGTTTCCCGGATCATGGAAATGCTCATGACATTCGATAACTCGAGGATACCGAATTTGCTTGAACGTTGGCGACAACATGATTGTATAAAGGGTGAAACCGTGACACTCGAAACAGCCGGCGGACCAATCATGGGAGAAGTAGCCGGTATAGATGAATCCGGTTCGCTGTTATTGCGGGTTAATGATCAGGTTAAAAGCTATACGTCGGGCGAAATCAGTCTGCGTCTGGGGCGATGACTCTACTGGTGGATATCGGCAACAGCCGGATCAAGTGGGCACAGCAAACTGCCGATGGACTCGCCCGTCACGGCAATGCGTTCAGGAATGAGGCCGCGTTACAGGTATTGCTCGACAAACATTGGCGGCATATGACGGCGCCGGAGCAAATACTGGTTTCCAATGTTGGTGGACCGGGGGTGGCCGATGAATTCACCGGATGGACGCAGGCAAGATGGAATCGCACGCCCCGTTTTGCCGCCGTCAGACGGTCTGCCTGCGGGGTGAGTAATGCTTACCGCGATCACACGCAACTGGGTATTGATCGCTGGCTTGCAATTCTCGCCGCCTGGCAGAAGTACCGGGAACCGGTTTGCATTATCGACTGCGGCACGGCACTGACTGTCGATGCCGTTGATAAAAACGGCCGGCACCAGGGAGGCCTGATCATACCCGGCCTGGCATTGATGCAGGAATCACTTTCCGTGCGCGCCCCCGGTATCCGGCCGGAGGTCGGTACAGCCGCCCTGTCTGACCTGGCCGATAACACCGCGGATGCGGTCGACTCCGGTTGTCTCACGGCCGTGGTTGCCGCGATTGAACGTATTATTGGCATGTTGCATGAGCAGTCGGGGCCGGGTTTCATTTGCCTGATCACCGGGGGTGATGCCGACTACCTGCTGCCGCATTTGACTTCCGCCGCGTGTGAAGCGGGTTTCCGGCACGAACCACACATCGTGCTGGAAGGACTGGCCACGTTTTTCGGGAGAAACACGGCATGAGATGGATCTTTATTATCCTGTTGATCGTGAACGTGGTGTATTTCGGCTGGGAACTTGATCGCGAGACACGCCTCCACTTCAGCAGCCGGAGTGAAGTCCTGCCGGTCCCCGCCGGCGTGAAACGGCTCCGGCTCGTGGAAGAAATCCCCGTTCCGGAAGCGGCAGAGATGCCGGGTACAACTGAAAGGGGAGAAACACTGACAACCGGTCGGCCGGATACACGGAAAACAGACGTTATGATCGAGCAATCCGTGGTGGATGAACTGTTGGTTGTCATTCCGCCGATACGTACATCGGGGCGGGAGCTGCCGGGGACACGACCGGCTTCACTGTGTTTTTCCTACGGTCCGTTTCCGGACCGGGACCAGGCGGTGAGCCTGATGACATGGTTCCAGGACCGGGGTATCGATGTCAGTCAACGTTTTGAACAGGACCGCGAAAACCCCATGTTCTGGATTTACCTGGCGCCGCAGGCAACACGTGACAGTGCAATGGAGGCACTGGAAAGCCTGAAGAAAAAAGGCGTGAAGGATTACCGGTTAATCGAGACCGGGACACTTCAGAATGCGATCTCGCTCGGGCTTTTCTCAACACAGGCCTCGGTAAACCGGCGTCTGAATGAACTGAAGGACAAGGGTTACCAGCCTGTCGTGGTGCCTTACCGGGACGCCGATGCCATCTACTGGATTGACGTTCACCTGGGTGGCGATTCGCCGGTTCTCAACCAGATGTTCAGCGGTTTCCCGGCACGTTTCAATTCCGTGCCGGTGAAATGCAGTGAAATTGCTTTGCCCTGACTAAGTCCCTACAATACGCGCCAATCTTTGGCGGGAGCATAAGTCGTTGTAAAATCTGG
>DATIPP010000185.1:0-3294 GCA_035471825.1 Gammaproteobacteria bacterium | reverse complement strand
GACTTGGACATCTTCTCATCGTTCACACGCACGAAACCATTATGCATCCAGAGGTTCACGAACGGCTTGCCGGTGGCGCAGGTAGACTGGGCAATTTCGTTTTCATGGTGCGGGAACTGCAGGTCCATGCCGCCGCCGTGGATGTCGAAATGCTCGCCCAGACAATGCATGGACATGGCCGAGCATTCGATGTGCCAGCCGGGGCGTCCCGGTCCCCACGGTGAGTCCCAGCTCGGTTCATCCGGCTTGGCCGCCTTCCACAACACGAAATCAAGCGGGTCGTCCTTCGCTTCCTGCACGGCCACGCGTTCCCCGGCACGTAATTCGTCGATGTTCTTGCCCGACAGCTTCCCATAGTCCGGGAACTTGCTGACATCGAAAAAGACGTCCTTGTTATCCCCCACGTAGGCGATGCCCTTGTCCACCAGCGCCGAGATGATATTAATGATCGCTTCCATGTGTTCCGTGGCGCGGGGTTCCAGGTCCGGCTTCTCGATTCCCAGGGCGTCTGCGTCCTCGTTCATGGCCTGGATAAAGCGGTCGGTCAGTTCCATGATCGACACATCCAGCTCGTTGGCGCGGTTGATAATCTTGTCGTCGATATCGGTGATATTCCGAACGTAGGTCACGTCGAACCCGCGCGATCGCAGGTAGCGGGCCACCATGTCGAACACGACCAGCACCCGCGCATGCCCCATGTGGCAATAGTCATAAACGGTCATGCCACAGACGTACATGCGGATTTTGCCCGGCTCGATCGGCTCAAACGGCTCTTTGCGCCGGGTGAGGGTATTGTAGATTTTCTGCATGGGGGTCGTTTTTGGGTTTGCGGCGCGCATGTTAGCGAAAAGGACACGGTCCGACAAAGGGAAATTAACCGGCGCACCGCTGTATTGCACCCAACCGGTGCCGTTTCCTTGTTACCTTATACGAAGGCATTATCATAGGGACGTATCAACCGGCTGCTCTCTCCCGTATTCTATGAAATCCATCAACCAGAAGGGGAATTCGTGTGAAAGTCAAATTCAGCACCAGCCACGGCGAGTTTACCCTCGCACTCGACAGCAAGAAGGCACCGAAAACCGTTGAGAATTTCCTTACCTACGTCAACGAGGGCCATTACGACGGCACCATTTTTCACCGCGTCGTCAGCGATTTCGTGCTCCAGGGCGGTGGGCTGGATGAGAACATGCAGGAAAAACCGACACGCCCGCCGATTAGAAACGAGGCCAACAACGGCCTGAGTAATCTTCTCGGCACCGTGGCGATGGCCCGCACGCCGGACCCGCATTCGGCCAGCGCGCAGTTTTTCATCAACCTCGACGACAATCCCTTCCTGGATTTCAGCGCCGAAACAGACGACGGCTGGGGGTACTGCGTGTTCGGCGAAGTAGTGGAAGGCATGGACACGGTGGAAGCAATCGGCGAGTTGCCGACGACCACCCGCGAGGGTTTCATCGACGTGCCCGAGGAAACAGTCAAGATTAAAAAGGTGTCAGTCCTGGAAGGTTGATACCTGCCGTCATGCACACGCTTTTCATCTCCGACCTGCATCTCTGCCAGGAACGTCCGGACAAGCTGGAACTTTTCCGGCAACTTTTGCGCGGGAAGGCCCGGCAAGCAAAAGCATTGTATATTCTCGGCGATCTGTTCGAGGCCTGGGCCGGGGATGATGACAATACACCTCCGCACCAGGCCATCATTTCAGAACTGGCCGAGTTCAGCCGCTCTGGTACACCGCTTTATGTCATGCGCGGCAACCGTGATTTTCTCATCGGGCGCGATTTTGCACGCAAAACCGGTGGT
Source organism: Gammaproteobacteria bacterium (assembly GCA_035471825.1). Lineage (GTDB taxonomy): Bacteria > Pseudomonadota > Gammaproteobacteria > Eutrophobiales > Eutrophobiaceae > DATIPP01. The sequence continues at coordinate 1,488 of DATIPP010000185.1, read as the reverse complement.
GAAATGATCGAGGACCCGACCGCGATCATGCTATACGGACAGAAAACACTATTGATGCACGGTGACACGCTTTGCACCAGCGACACGAGTTACCAGCTTTACCGCAAAATGGCGAACAACCGGTTATCGATTGCCTTGTTCAAGTGCCTGCCTTTTTTCATCCGCAAGCGTCTCTGGCACGGCGTGCGACATCTCACAAGGAAAAGCTCGCAGCAAAAACCGCCCGAGATCGTCGATGTCCAGCAATCTGCCGTGGTGTCCGTTATGCGGGAATACGGCGTGCGGACTTTAATCCATGGTCATACCCACCGCGAGGGTGTGCACCCGTTCAAGATCGACGGCGCAATTGCGACACGCTACGTGCTCGGTGACTGGTATGAAAAAGATTCCATACTCGTGGCGGATAAATATGAACCGCGGCTTCTCAGGGTAGAAGCATATCTGGATGAAAATGTTTAGCGTTTAATGTTTCCCGTTTTGCGTTTTTGTAACGTCAAACGATAAACATAAAACCATAAACGTCATGCAAGCCACCCTGCGAGGGTCATGAGCCCGAGTATGGCCAGCCACAGGATTAACGTCCGGTGCAACATTCCCAGCAATGCCCGGTACCAGTATGTATCGGCATCCGTCATTTCTTCCTCCGGCTGGTAGTTGAGTGCCCCCAAACCGCCCGCGATCAGGACAGTCTCGTTCACTTCCAGGGACTGCTGTTCCGAATCGCGCCAGGCCTCAATGGCATCTACCATGTTGCCGCTCAGGGCATTGCCAATCACGAGCAAGCGCGTGGCCGGCCAGTCCAGGATGTTCTTGAGATGCCGCGCGGCATCCGAATAACCGCCGTATATGTCATGCCGGCGCTGATGCAGTACACAGGCAAGCCGGTACAGTAAAGCACCGAAGGCGCCGAGAACGATAAACCAGAATATGACCGCGAATATGCGTTCATTGGACTGTAACAGGATTTCGCCGAGCATGCCCTGCTCGTCCAGTTCTTCTCCGCCGGGGCCGGCGATTTCAGTGGCGAGTTCAGCGGCACCGGTTGCGTCATCTTCATCGAGGGCATCGATATAGCGATCCAGTACGGGGAAAAGATAATGCGGACCAAGTGAGTACAGCAACACGATGAGCGTTAAAAACAGTGCCAGTGGATAAAACAACTCGGCCAGCAAATAACCTACCAGCAGCAACAATATTAACGGTCCAACCAGCGAGATCACGACGCCCCCGGCGCCGTTCCAGAACCGGTATTGTGAAAACCGGTTTTCCAGCCAGTTCAGGTAGCGGTAAAACCAGTCGAACCGCCGTATCTCACCCGTGATCCCGACGAAGTGTTCCAGGCCGAGTGCCAGCAAGAGAATGATCAGTGTCATATCCGGTCTCCGTAACCGCTTTCATCTTCCAGTAATTCAAAAAAAGCTTTCCAGTCGAATGCCGGTCCCGGGTCGGTCTTTCTTCCCGGCGCAATGTCACAATGGCCTACAATAT
>DATIPP010000184.1:0-5082 GCA_035471825.1 Gammaproteobacteria bacterium | reverse complement strand
CACGGCTTAATATGGGTAATATCGATTTGATTAACGTTGTTTTGCCGGTGCCACTGTAGGCGGCAAAACCGAGAACAGGAATTTCACTTGTAACTGTCACTGGTTTTGTTCCTGCAACCGGGTTGCCAGTGTGGCGAGTTCTTCCGGAGTGTTGACGTTCAAGAATGTCTCAGGCTTGTCGGAAAAATCCGTGATGGCAAGGCGATGTTTCCTGAACCATTTATCGATTTTTCTTTCGCCGCTTTTCAGGTACGCCAACATGGAATCCAGCAACCGGGTCTGCATCAATGAGAAGACCGGGTGCATGCGGTCACCATCATGGGCAACGCTTATTTCCGCTTTCTCCCTGACCAGTTCGAGGTACAGCCTTTTGACGAGATCATCCGGTACCAGCGGTGAATCGCAGGGCACTGTGACCATGTACGGAGTGTCGATCGTGCGCATGCCGCTGGCCATGCCGGCCAGTGGTCCGCAAAACCCCTCGAATTCATCTGCCACCACCGGGCAACCGAAACGGGCATAGGTGTCAAAGTGACGATTGGCATTAATAACGAGATAACCCACCTGGGATGACATCGAATCGATAACATGTTGTACCATGGGTTTGCCGGAAAGTTCCACCAGTCCCTTGTCCTCGCCACCCATGCGGCGGGCCTCGCCGCCGGCGAGGATAACCGCGGTAAATATGCGTATTGTTACTGAAATATTATTTGTCATCAGGTAATTATGACACTGTTGTATTCGTGAGTGTACAGTGTTGCAATGAAACCAGGTTACAGTAGCGGAGAATAGCGATGAAAGAAGATACATTTAACATGTCAGTGCGCAAGTTCCTGAAAAAAGTCGGTGTCACTTCACAGCGGGAGATTGAAAAGCTGGTTGACGAAGCGGTTGAGTCCGGCAAACTCGAGGGAAATGAAAGCCTCGATGCCAGGGTGACCCTGGAAGTGGATAAAATCGGGCTCAAAACCGACATCACCGGCAAAATCAACCTGGAGTAATGCTTACGGGGCCTTGGCCCTTGTTTTTGTATTGGCAACGGACAATTTAGGCGGTAATTTGACATCGAAATCGATGTGTTCGGCGCCATTGTAGATCAGGAAGTGTTTCCCCTTGGCGCGGGAAAACATGATCACACCGATATCCTGTGCCAGTTTCAAGCCCATCTGGGTGATGCCGGATCGGGACAGTAGTGCGGGGATACCCATTTGCGCTACCTTGATGACCATCTCGGAAGTGAGTCGGCCGGTGGTATAGAACAGCTTGTCTTCACCGCTAATCTCGTCCAGCCACATCTGTCCGGCTATGGCATCCACGGCGTTATGGCGTCCGACATCCTCCATGAAGCACAGGATCTCCGAACCACGGCACAAGGCACAACCGTGTACCGCCCCGGCGGACTTGTATACCTCGTTATATTCATTCAGGTTTTTTAACAGATTATAGATCGTAGATTGTCTGAGCCGGGGCGGATCAAACCGGATCTCTTCCAGTTCTTCCATGATGTTGCCGAACACTGTTCCCTGGCCACAGCCTGTTGTCACGGTACGATTAACCAGTTTGTCCTTGAGATCCATGTCACCGGCAACCGTCGTAACGACCGAGGCATTGACGTCCCAGTCCACCTGTACGGAACGAATGGTTTTGATATCACGGATCAATCCCTGGTTTTTAAGATATCCCAGGGTGAGCAGTTCCGGTCTTGTTCCCAGTGTCATGAGGGTGACGATCTCGTTCCGGTCTACGTAGATCGTCAGCGGACGTTCGTCAGCAATGTGCTGCTCGCGGACATTCCGGTACTCGTCGACAACATCGACTTTGACGGTGGGTTCAAGACCGGCCCGGGTCATTTCCGGTCGGTAGATGGAAGACACGTCTAGCCTCCGGTCACACTCATGTGACGCATGATGACGGGTTTGGACTCCAGGTTAAAATCGTGACCGCGGGGCTTGATTTCCATGGAATCACGAATGGCCTGTTTCAGGGCTTCCATGTCACCCGGATTACTGCGGATGACATACCGGAGATCCACGGAATGTTCCTGCCCGAGACAAAGCAGCAATCGGCCTTCACAGGTGAGCCGGACCCGGTTGCAGCTTTCGCAAAAGTTGTGACTGTGTGGTGAGATAAAACCGATACGGCTGTCGGTGTCCGGTATGCGGTAATACCGGGAGGGACCGCCCGTGGATTCTGCCGTGGGAATCAATGTGAACTGCTGTTCCAGGTCCTGCCTGATTTGATCACTGGAATAATAGGCCTCGGCACGGTCGTGATCGCCGATCATGCCGAGCGGCATTTCCTCGATAAAACTGATGTCCATGCCCTTGTCGACGACAAAACGGACAAGGTCAGTGACTTCATCATGGTTGCGGTTTTTGAGTATGACGGCGTTAATCTTGATTTTCTCGAAACCGGTTTCGAGTGCGGCATCGATACCCGCCATCACCTTGTCCAGCTCGCCGACGCGGGTAATGTACCGGAATTTTCCCGGATCCAGTGAATCCAGGCTGATATTAATCCGTTTGACGCCGGCGTCTTTCAGGTCCTGTGCCATTTTTGGTAGTTGTGAACCGTTAGTGGTCAATACCATTTCGCGCAAACCCGGCAGTTCCCCGATATCCCGGAACAGCTTGATCACGTTGCGACGGATCAGGGGTTCACCGCCGGTAACGCGGATTTTATCCACACCCAGTTCAGTGAGAGCGCGGGCAACCGTCGCCAGTTCTTCCAGAGTCAGGAGGCGGTTCCGGGGGACGAATTCCATATCTTCCGACATGCAGTAGACGCAGCGGAAGTCACAGCGATCTGTCACGGAAATCCGGACGTAATTGACTGTCCGGCCAAAACGGTCGATGAGTTTTTCCGGATGCTTTTGCATGTTATCAATCATGTAATATTAGATTGTTTGAATAACTGAAAGTCCCTGAAAGTTAATTAAAATCTGCTTGTGATTTTACGTGGCATGCCCCGTAAGGTCAAAATACAGGCATGGATATTTACCATTTTTTGCCCGCGCATCAAGCAGATGGACAATAAATTGACTTGGCCAGTGTGTTTCGACATGCTTTGCTGATGTTGGGCGGGTGAAGCCGGTATATAAAATAATCATTATAACAACGGGGTATATCCGGGGAGAAACAAATGGCAGGTCTGCTTTCCAAAGAACATATCGTGGCAAAACCCGGATTCAACCGCTGGCTGATTGCCCCGGCGGCACTGGGTATCCATCTCTGTATCGGCTCGGTCTATGCCTGGAGCCTGTTTAATCCCGCCCTGGTCAAACGCATCGGTGTCGTTACCAGCGCCGCCGATGACTGGTCGCTGAAAGGCGTCGTCTGGGTTTTTACGGTTGCTATTGTTTTCCTGGGACTGTCCGCGGCGATTGCCGGAAAATGGCTGGAGAACGTCGGTCCGCGCATGGTGGGCGTGGTAGCCGCCTGCTGCTGGAGCGGCGGTTTTTTTATCGGCGGTATCGGTATTATAACCGGCCAGTTGTGGTTGCTTTATCTCGGTTATGGTGTGCTTGGCGGTGTGGGTCTGGGTCTCGGCTATGTATCACCGGTTAGCACGCTTATCCGCTGGTTTCCGGACAGGCGGGGGATGGCGACCGGTATCGCCATAATGGGTTTTGGTGGCGGTGCCATGCTGGCAACACCCATGATCGAGGGTTTTATCAAGTTTTATTACCAGGCGCCGCAATACCTCGGACCAGTCGAATCCGTCGACCTCGTTACGGAAGCCGGGCGGCGCATGGCCGAAGTCGGCGGCACTCTGAAAGAAGTCGTTGTCATCGGTGCCAACGACATAAGCAAAATGATCGTCGAGGGACCTGAAGGCGTCTATCTGGTGAATACCGGCAGTTCCGGCGCTGCACCGACATTTTTTACTATCGGGTTTATTTACCTGATAGTCATGCTGGCAGCATCATTTCTCTATCGTGTACCGGCGCCGGGCTGGAAACCGGAAGGCTGGGAACCGCCGAAGGAAGGCGAACAGAAAAGCATGATCACCCGGCATGATGTACATATCGACCAGGCATTGAAAACTCCCCAGTTCTACCAGCTCTGGATTGTCCTGTGTTTTAACGTGACCGCCGGCATTGGCGTGTTGGCCGTGGCAAAGACCATGATGAGCGAGATCTTCGGCCTGACCATGCCGGATGTCGTGGACGCCACGTTTGCCGCCACGTATGTTTTGATGATCAGCCTGTTCAATATGCTGGGTCGTTTTTTCTGGGCCAGTACCTCGGATTATATCGGCCGTAAAAATACCTATTATGTATTTTTCATCCTGGGCATCATTCTTTACTGCTCCATTCCCTATACGGCCTACCAGGGAAGCATTAACCCGGCCATGGTGTGGCTGGTTTATTTCTACGCCGCCACCCTGATCATATTCACCATGTATGGTGGTGGCTTCGCAACCATACCGGCCTATCTGGCTGATATTTTCGGCACGCGGTATGTGGGTGGCATCCACGGCAGGTTGTTGACCGCCTGGAGCAGTGCCGGTGTCTTTGGTCCATTGGCGATAACCTCCCTGCGCGAGATTTCCGTCAATAATGCCATCGCGGATCTGGTGGACAAGATTGACCCCGCAGCATTCAAAATGAAATTCGGCGCGGGCGTGGATCAACTGGATATCCTGGTCGAAGCAAAAACCGTCACAATATCAAAGCTGATGGAACTGGCGCCGCCCGGAACGATTGATCCGACAACGGGCCTGTACAATTCGACCATGTATCTCATGGCGGTGCTGCTATTTATTGCACTGATTGCGAACGCATTCATGCGACCGGTGGATCCAAAGCACCATATGAAAGAGTGATTGACTGAAAATCCAGGAGTACAATATGGAACTTGCATTAAACAGTGTTGCAGATGTATTTATATTCATCATTCTCTGTTCTCTCTATGTTTGCAGTATTCTCTGGATATACGGTGATATGGCAACGAGAGGCCTGGCCGGATTGAAGGGGGCATTTATAGCAGGTTTAATCGCCATCCCGGGCCTGCTGGCAATTCCGGAACTGGTTGCATCGCCCGGTTTGATTGCCGTGATCCTCTGGCCAATCGGCGTGTT
>DATIPP010000183.1:0-2219 GCA_035471825.1 Gammaproteobacteria bacterium | reverse complement strand
ATCCATGGAATCCAGGACCTGTTCCAGCATTTCCCGATCAGCCAGCCCCCCGCATTGTTGAATAAAGCGGTCAGCCAAGGTTGATTTGCCATGATCGATGTGGGCGATAATGGAAAAGTTGCGGATGAATTCCTGCTGCATGCAGATTAGCTCACTGGATTGGATAAACAGCGGGCGATTCTAGCTTATCCGTGTGACATTGAAAAACCGGTCTGATGAAGGGCATAGAATATCAGTCCCGGCGGCGGGACTTTCCTGCCAAGTATTTCTGCACTGTTTCGGTGTCCAGCCGGTTCTCGGAGAGCACACTGCCGTCATCAGCGGCAACAAGAACAGGTATGCGCATGCCATAGTGTTGTCGCAACAGTGAATCAGTATCAATGTTGACGACCCTTACTTCCATACCGGGTGCGCCTTCCATGTTCCGCAAGCCTTCCAGCATGTCATTACAGAGATGACACCCAGGGCGGCTGTAGAGTATCAGTTCCGTTACCAGAGGCCGCTCCGGAAACTACTCCTCTTCCTTCAGTTTCAGTGCCAGGAAGATCGGTCCGCCGCGTCTTTGCACCAGTATCGGGATCGATTTCCCTTTCGGCAGATCTTCAACCAGTTTTTCAAAGTGATCGACATCCCTGATTTTGACATTATCTATGAGAAGCAATACGTCGCCCCGCCGGATGCCTGCCGCGCGTGCAACGCCTTCCGAGACAGATTCAACTATAACGCCGTGATTTTCCAGCTGCAGGTCCTTGCGTTGTTGCTTGGTCAGGTCCTTTACGGTGATATTCAGTGCATTTTCACTGACCGTATCTTTTTTGGCGCCGGATGAAGCAACACGCAATTCATCATCCGCGGGTAACTCGGCGATCGTAACCTGCAGTGTCCGGGTTTTGCCGCGCCGGATAATCTCCACCGGCACGGTTTCACCGACCGGCGTATTACCGACAATCGGCGGCAGGTCGGACGAGAAACTGATCTCTTCACCATCGTAACTGACAACGACATCACCGACTTCAAGCCCGGCCTCTTCGGCGGGGCTGTCAGCGAGAACTTTCGCAATCAGAGCACCATGGGGTTTCTTCATACCGAATGATTCGGCCAGTTCGCGCGTTACATCCTGGATCAGGACGCCAAGCCAGCCGCGTGATACATGGCCCTTGTCGCGGAGTTGTTCATAAACATTCAGCGCGACGTTCATGGGAACGGCGAATGACAATCCCATGAAACCACCTGTACGGCTGTAGATCTGCGAGTTGACGCCAATTACTTCGCCGTCGAGATTGAACAATGGCCCGCCCGAATTCCCGGGATTGATGGCAACGTCGGTCTGGATAAACGGCACGTAATTTTCATTTGGCAGACTGCGGCCGATGGCACTGATAATACCGGCCGTTACGGAATGGTCGAAACCGAACGGCGACCCGATTGCCAGCACCCATTCACCGACTTTCACATCGCTGGAATCACCCAGCCTGACTGTCGGCAGGTTCTCGCCCTCGATCTTTAATACGGCGATATCACTGCGCTCGTCTATACCAATCAATTCGGCGACAAATTCACGCCGGTCATTCAGGCGAACAATGATTTCATCTGCGTCCTTGACCACGTGATTATTGGTAATGACATAGCCGTCTTTCGACAGGATAAATCCGGACCCCAGTGACGAACGTTCCTGGAATGGCGGCAATCCGCCTTCCGGGATTTCACCGAAAAATTTCTTGAAGAACTCATAGAAAGGACTGTTTTCCGGGATATCGGGCATGTTGAATTCGCGCCCGCCGGGCATATTGCCGTTGGTCTTCTGGGTCGTGCTGATATTGACGACAGCATCCGAATTTTTTTCAACCAATGGTGTGAAATCCGGCAATGTTACAGCCTGTGCGGACTGGAACACTAACAGTAATCCCAGGCAGGCTGCATACAACATGTGGTTATAAACAGATTTCATGGGGTTCATACTCTCTCCAAAAACTCGATAATTAGCAGGTGATATTGTTTATTTTAACGCTTTGACGTCCTGTATGTGTGACACAGGCGGGAAGATTCAAATCATATATCGCGGCGGAGGGTTACCGGGCCTGGACGACGGAATTCGCCATCTGCCTGACTGTTACCTCCGGTACTTCGCCGACAGCCGTTACCTGGAAACCGTTTGACATGGTTGCAAAGGCATTGACACCGCCCATGCGCGAAGGGCCTTCCATGGTATCCGGATTTTT
>DATIPP010000182.1:0-10692 GCA_035471825.1 Gammaproteobacteria bacterium | reverse complement strand
AGAGATCAACGAACTCAATCGCAAGCAGCGCACCCGCATGGCCACGATCAAGGAAGGACAGAAAGTGACCAAGGTCCTGATCCAGGAAGGGGTCTACACGCACGAGACCTGGGGCACCGACGGCATGGTTGCCGAACCGGTGGTCTACATGATCGGGCACAGTGTCGTGGGGGGATTTTACCGTGTCCATTCCCGTCGCGGGCCGAATGAAAACCTGAATTCACCCGGCATGCGTTTCGAACCTCTGGCGTTCGATGATTGCTGTATCTCGCCGGACAAGACCCAGGCACCGGATTCCCACACCAACCGTTTTTATGCCTACGGCGTGATCGCGCGCCTCGCCATGTTGGCGGCGGCGCGGGAGGCGGCCGACTAGATATCCGTAGACTTCAGCAGTCGCCTGATTTCACCGGCATGGCGGCGGCTGACCTGCAGTCCTTCCTCCATGTCGCGCAGGGTCAGGGTCAGCCCGCCCGATTCGTCACGAACGAGCCCGTCGATATAACGCACGGCCGCCAGGGCATTGCGGTGAACGCGAACAAACAATTCCCGGAATTCCCGTTCCAGAGTTTTCAACGATTCGTCCAGTAACAGTTCACCCTCCGGCCAGGCGGCAATGATGTACTTGTGTTCGGCCTTCAGGTAACGCACGTCTGCCACCGGTACGAGCTGGATATTTCCGTGCTTGGTTGCGCTCAAGTGTGTCCGGGCGGAAGCCAGTCCGTTCTGTTGCCGCAATGTTTCCACCCGGGCGCGATGGAGTATCCGCGCCCGTTGCAGTGCTTCCTGCAGGCGTTCCCGGCGCACCGGTTTCAACAGGTAATCGACTGCATGAATTTCGAAAGCCTCGAGCGCGTGTTTCTGGTAGGCGGTAGTAAAGATTATCGCCGGTGGCGCATCCCCGCAGGCGAGATGGTGTGCCACTTCCAGGCCGTCCATCAACGGCATGCGAATGTCGAACAGAACCAGATCCGGGTCCTCGCGCTGGATGAGTTCCAATGCAGCTACCCCGTTGTCGGCCTCGAGTACCTCATAGTTACCGTCCAGTTCCGAAAGTAAACCGTGCAGGCGCTGTCTTGCGAGCGTTTCGTCATCAACGATCAGTATCTTCATAACGACAGGGGATACGGATAGTTATTGTGTATTGGTCACCGGTTTCATCGGTCGTCAATTCGGCAGTATCACCGAAGCAGGCCTGCAGCCTCAGCCGGACATTGTCCTGCGCCAGCCGGTTCCCGTGGTGGCTGGATCCGGAAAGGGGACATGGGTTGACAATGGCTATCGTCAACCGGTTATCGTCGCGGTTGCCGGTGATCCGGATTGTGCCGCCGTCCTGAAGTTGCTCGATACCGTGATAGATTGCGTTCTCAATGAGCGGTTGCAGGGTCAGCGCCGGTATACGGGCATTCCCCGGGAGATCCTCCACTTCCCATTCGACCTGCAGCCGGTTACCCAGGCGGTGGCCCTCAATGCGCAGGTAGCGGCGACACAGGGATATTTCATCCGCCAGCGGGCCGAGCAGGTGTTCCCTGCCCAGGCTGACGCGGAACAGGTCGGCGAGATCCTCGATGGCCTCTTCCGCCTGCTTTGGAGCGGAGCGTGTCAGGCTGGCTATGGTGTTCATGCAGTTGAACAGGAAATGCGGCCGGATGCGGGATTGCAGTGCCTCGATCCGGGCCTGTGCCTCCGATTCGATCTGTCGCCGCCATTGGTGCTGGATGTAGAAATAACGCAGTGCCAGGGCGCTGACGATGGCTGAAATCGCCATACAGCGGGCGAGGAACATGCCCAGCGACTGGTCGGAGTAATTCTGTTTACCCAGCAAGACATAGAGCAGCCACCAGCCGGCCACGCTGATCACCAGTGCCACCAGCAATACCAGGATATAACTGAGCAGCGCGGCCCATTGATCCGGCAGCCTGTTCAGGTAGGGCCGGGCAACGCACAACAGTCCCACGCAGCTGATCGCGATCCACTGGATGAACAAAGAGAACAATGCGAGGTCCGAAAAACGGTCGGCGGCGTAACCGGGTTGCGCCAGTGTCAGGACAATTGCCAGCAATTCCCCGATCAGGACAACCACGAAGAGAATGCGCACGCCGCAAAAGTCCGGCAGGAACGAGCTGCTTGCGGGACGGGATGAATTCATACTGTGCGAAATAGCCACATTATTGCCGGATCCTTACGTTATAATGACGGCAGTTTCAGGAAAAGAACCAAGCAAATGAGTGCCGATAGCAACAAACACAAACCCTGGGGCGGACGTTTTTCAGTCCCGACAGATACCTTTGTTGAGCATTTCACCGAATCAGTCTCCCATGATCGACGGCTGGCTCATTATGACATCAAGGGCTCCATTGCTCACGCCCGCATGTTGGCGCACGTTGACGTCATAAGCGAATCCGAATGTGAAAAAATTGTCGACGGCCTGGAAGCGTTAAACGCGGCGATCGCGGCGGGTCAATTTGAGTGGGATCCCGCGCTTGAAGACGTGCACATGAATATCGAATCGGCGCTTACCGCACGTATCGGCGATGTCGGCAAGAAGCTGCATACCGCCCGATCCCGTAACGACCAGATCGCCACGGACATACGGCTGTACTTGCGTGATGAAGTCATGCAAATTCGGTCCCTGCTCGCGGACCTGATGGTGGTACTGCTGGATATCGCCGGGCGCGAGCACGACACGATCATGCCCGGTTTCACGCATTTGCAGGTGGCTCAACCGGTTACCTTCGGGCATCACATGCTCGCCTGGTTCGAGATGTTTTACCGTGACAACCAGCGCCTTGCGGATTGTTATACACGGATCAATTGCATGCCGCTCGGCGCAGGCGCGCTCGCCGGTACCGGTTTCCCCATAGACCGCGAATACACGGCGGAGTTGCTCGGTTTTCCGGTCGTGGCCGCCAATTCGCTGGACGCGGTCAGTGACCGTGACTTCGCGGTTGAATTCAGCCACTGCGCGGCGCTCGTCATGATGCACCTGTCGCGTTGCTCCGAGGAACTGGTGTTGTGGCTTTCGCAACAGTTTGCCTTCGTGGAACTGGGAGATGCCTGGTGCACCGGCTCATCGATCATGCCGCAAAAGAAAAACCCGGATATCCCGGAACTCGTGCGCGGGAAAAGTGCCCGAGTTTACGGGCATTTAATTTCTCTGTTGACGCTGATGAAGGCGCAGCCGCTGGCCTACAACCGGGACAACCAGGAAGACAAGCTTGCACTTTTTGACACAATCGATACTGTGAAAGACTGTATACAAGCCTACACTGGCATGTTGCCGACCATGCGCGTCAACGCGGAAAACATGCGTGCCGCGGCCCGGAAGGGCTACTCCACGGCCACGGATCTGGCAGACTACCTGGTACGCAAGTCGGTGCCTTTCCGGGACGCCCATGCCATCGTGGGACAGACGGTGCAGTTTGCCCTGGATGCCGAAAAGGCATTACCGGACCTGACTTTGCAGGAGCTGCAACAATTCAGTCCCGCGATCGAAAAGGATGTCTTTGATTACCTGAGCCTGGAAGGATCAGTCGCGGTCCGTGATCATATCGGTGGCACTGCACCCGCGCAGGTCAAGCAGGCTGTCCACGCCGGTCGTGAACGGCTGAAGCAGCTAATGAATAACGAGGATTAAGTCATGAAACTGATCAAGATATTGTTGGGACTCACTGTCGCGCTGGTGTTACTGGTCGTTGTCGGTATTGTCGGCGTTGCACTGTTTTTCGATCCCAACGAACATAAGGACCTGATTATCGGTAAAGTGCAGGAAGAGACCGGACGCAAGCTGGAGCTGCCCGGTGAAATCAAGTTGACCTATTACCCGTGGCTGGGACTGGAGAGTAACGGCATTACCCTGGGCAATGCCAGTGGGTTTGGCGAGGAGCCGTTCCTGCATGCCGACAAGGTGGCCGTACGCATCAAGACCATGCCGTTGCTGAAACAGCGGTATGAACTGGATACGTTCAAGCTGCACGGGCTGCGTCTCAACCTGGCCCGGAATAAAGACGGTCGGACCAACTGGGACGATCTCGTCGAGCCCGCACCGGAGAAGGAAAAGAAAGAGGCCGAGCCGGTACAGTTAGGCGCCGTTATCCTGGGCGGTGTCGATATCAAGGACGCCCATATCACCTGGAATGATCAGGTAACCGATCAGAAAGTGACCATCAGCAACCTGAATGCTTCCACCGGGCAACTGACCTACGGTGAACCGATCGATCTCAATGTCGGCCTCGTGGCCGAATCGAACAAGCCGTCACTGAAAACCGATCTGAAACTGGACGGCACGTTGTTTTATGACCTCGATAGCGAGGTGTATTCCTTCAAACCGATCGATCTCGTTGCCAGCCTGTCCGGGAAGAACGTGCCTGGCGGCAGTACCGACCTGGTGTTGAAGGCCGGCGTTGAAACCAACCTGGATGAAGAAACAGCAAGCCTGAGCGATCTGCAACTGGATTTTCTGGGACTGAGTGTGCGCGGTGATATCACGGCCACCGGTATCAAGCAGCCCATACCGGCGGCAAACGGCCAGATAAGCGTCAAGGGCGAGGACCTGGCCCGGTTGATGAATGTGTTCGAGCTGGCAGCGGCCGACGGAATCGCCAAACTTGATGATCGCTCGTTCGATCTGCAACTGAAGATTAACGCGGATACCGACAACAATGTGCTCAGCATTACTGATCTCAGCGCGGACATGCTGGGGACGGAGGCCAGGGGTAAAGTGGACGTGAACAGGTTCCAGACCGAAACGCCGGAAATTAAAGGAAACTTCCAGGTCGATGGCAAGGACCTGCTCTGGATGTTGCATGTTGCCGGCATGAGTGAAGCCGCCGCAGAAATGGGCAAGATCAAGGATCGGTCATTCAGCGTTAAAACGGACATTAACGCCGATATGAAATCGAACCAGTTAAAAATCAGTCAACTGGATGCCCGTTTGCTGGATACCGGGATCACCGGTCAACTGGATGTCGAGAATTTCCAGTCTGAAAAACCTTCCGTCAGCACATCGCTGAATGCCAAGGGGAGTGATCTGTCACGCTTGCTGGTGGTTGCCGGCATGACCGATCTCTCGAAACAACTGGGCGGTGTGGCGGACCGTTCCTTTGATATCAAGACCGCGCTCAAGGCCGATATGGCAAAGGGCGAAATCAACGTCTCCAGCCTGGATGCACGCCTGCTTGGTGCCGTTATCCAGGGGAAGGTAGACGCGGGACAGATCACGTCCGGCAAGCCTTCCGCTAAAGGCAGCCTGAAAGCGACCGGGCCGGATCTTCCGGCATTGATGCAGATCGCCGGTCAGTTCGCCGGCAAGGATTCCGCGCTGACACAGTACGGGCAAAAGCTCGCGAAGGTCGAAAACAAGTCCTTCGATCTGTCGGCGGATTTCAATGCTAATCTCGGCAAGGGCAATATTGATATCCCCACGCTGTCAGCGAAGGCACTGGGCATTACCCTGAATGGCAAGTTGAAAGGCAGCGACATCAACAGCGACACGCCGGACCTCGACGGTCATCTTTCGGTCCGGGGAGAAAAACTGGGCGGCGTACTGGCCGCCATGGACCAGGCCGGGCTGGGACAAGTCCTGCAACTCCTGTCGATCGATGCCGGGGTGAAGAGCAGCCGTGGCGATATCGCCCTCAGCCCGCTGCAGGTAAAGGCAACCCTGGCCGGCAAGGACATTCCCAATTCACCAGTGGACATGACGCTTACGGGCAATGCGCGAACGAACCTGAACAAGCAGACATTGACGGTCAGCGATCTTGCCATCAAGGGTCTGGGCCTGGATGTCACGACCAGCCTGCAGGCGGAAAAAATCATGGATGCACCTGAATTCAAGGGCTCGCTCCGGGTCGCGGAATTCAATCTCCGCAACCTGGCAAAACAACTGAACCAGGAACTGCCGGCCACGGCCGACAACAAGGTCCTGACGAAAGTCGGATTGTCCACCGACGTTGTCGGTACAGGTGACAGCATCCAACTTAACGGTCTGACTGTTAAGCTGGATGAGTCGACCCTGAAAGGCAACGTCGCTGTGGCCCAGTTTGCCAAACCGGCGATCCGGTTCGGACTCGACATTGACAGTATCAATGCAGACCGCTACCTGCCGCCACCGGCAGAAGAAGGCAAACAGAAAAAGAAGGCCGAACCGGTAACTCCGGAAACCGCGGCGGGCGCTGCGGCAACCGAGTTGCCACTGGATACGTTGCGTTCTCTCAATGTCAACGGTGATCTGAAAATCGGGCAACTGGTTATCTCCAATGCAAAAATGAGTAACGTGAAACTCAGCATCCGGGCAAAGGACGGTGATATCAAGCTCGACCCGATTGCCGCCAATCTGTATCAGGGTACCTATCAGGCCCTGATTTCACTTGATGCAAAACGTGATACACCGTTATTAAAGATCAGTAACCGTATTACCAGTGTGCAACTCGAACCTTTGTTGAAGGACGTCATGCAACAGCCGGAGAGCCAGTTGGCAGGTAATGCCAATATTGTTGCTGACAATCTTACCGCCAGTGGCAGGGAAATTGCGCAGTTGAAACAATCCCTGAACGGCCAGGTAAATCTCGATGTCAGGAACGGCGTATTGCGGGGCGTGGATGTCCGCAAGATACTGGAGCAGGTGGAAATCATGCTCGAGAGCAAACGTTTCGGCAAGATACAGGAAGGCGGTGAGACACAATTTGAAAAACTTTCGGCCACGTTGAATGTAAAAAAAGGTGTCGTTAATAACAACGACCTGGTGATGCTGTCCCCCGGCATCAAGGTCAGTGGCAAGGGTATGCTGGCCGACCTTAACAATGATTCCATCGATTACAAACTGTCGCTGGACGTGGTCGAGGAAAGCGCGACGCGTGCTGATGAACGTTACAATATAGGAGGCTACCAGGTGCCGGTTTACTGCAAGGGATCATTACAGAACCTGAAATCATCCTGCAAGCCGGATGTTGGCGAAATCGCCAAGGTGGCCCTGAAGAAAGGCGCGCTGGAAAAGATAGGCGAGGAAATCGGTATTGACCTGTCTGGCAAAAAGAAAACTACGGAACAACAAGCTACCCAGGATACTACAGCAAGCGGTGATACGAGTAGTACGACCAGTAAAGAAAGTACCCAGGAACAAACGCAGCCGACAAGTCCGACCGATGGGATAAAAAAGGGCATTGAAGGCGTGGGGGATGTACTGAAAGGTATTTTTGACTAAACGAGATGCCACGCCTGCTGGCAGGGCTGGTCCTGATGTTCGTGACAACGGGCATCATGGGCGCTGAAATCCTGTCAGTTACGGCGTCTTCCAGGCACGGTATTTATATCCTTGAATTTAATGCGGTGATCATGGCCGATTTTGCGACTGTTCGCGAAATTGTTACCAATTACAATCAGCTCCACCAACTGAGTCAGTCAATCCTGGAGAGCCGCGATCTCGGTATCGATGAAGCCGGAATAACCCGCCGTGAACTGGTGACCGAGACCTGCATATTGCTGTACTGTTTCAATGCAATCCTTGTCGAGGATGTCGTGGCTACCGGGCAGTCATTGATCACGACAACCATCATCCCTGACCGGAGCGATTTTTCTTTCGGTTATTCCTATTGGCATTTGATGCCGGAATCCGGTCATACCAACCTGCGGTTTCAGTCGGTCATGGAACCGGCTTTCTGGATACCGCCGGTAATCGGTCCGTGGCTGATCAAGAACTGGATGCGGGATGAAGTGCGCGAGATCATTTTCAATATCGAGAGGCTGACCGGAAATGCGGGGCAATAACCGCTTTTCCGGGAGTTTGTTGCGCTGGTTCAGGAAACACGGCCGGCATGACCTGCCGTGGCAGGTCAACCCGACACCCTACCGCGTCTGGGTCTCGGAAATCATGTTGCAACAGACCCGGGTCAGCACGGTTATCCCGTATTTCAACCGATTCATGGAACGGTTTCCCGATGTTAAATCCCTGGCTGAAGCCACGCAGGACGAGGTCCTGCACTACTGGAGCGGACTGGGTTATTACGCTCGCGGCAGGAACCTGCACCGTGCAGCCCGGGTCGTGATGCAGGAACATCGCGGCAAATTGCCGGAAGGCATAGATGCCTTGCAGGAACTCCCCGGGATTGGCCGCTCGACCGCGGGCGCCATCCTGTCGCTGGCGGGCAGCCAGCGGCAGGTGATCCTTGATGGCAATGTCAAGCGGGTATTGGCACGCTATCATGCCGTCGAGGGCTGGCCCGGAAAATCAGCCGTTAACCGTGAGTTATGGACGCTGGCGGAGAAGCATACACCGGAAAAACAGGTTGCCGCCTACAACCAGGCCATCATGGATCTCGGCGCGACTGTCTGCCTGCGCCGCCATCCGGATTGTTTAAGCTGTCCACTGATGCAAGCTTGCAGGGCCTGCCGGCAGGGCAACCCGCATGACTATCCGGGCCGGAAGCCGCCGCGGCAATTACCGGTAAGGGAAACAGTATTTACGGTCCTGGAAAACGCCGAAGGTGAATTGTTACTGGAGAAACGGCCGCCCACCGGTATCTGGGGTGGCTTGTGGGGGTTCCCCGAGTGTTCGCCGGGGGAAGACATCAGTCACTGGATCAGACATAAGCTGGGATACCGGCCGCTCAGCATCACGTACGAAACACCCCTTCGGCACACGTTCAGTCATTTTCATTTACACATACAACCGGTGCATGTCACGGTCAATTCAAACGCGGCGGTCAATGAATCTGATCGCTATTGTTGGTATATTCCACAGGATAACCGTTCCATCGGCCTCGCAGCACCGGTAAAAAAAATCCTGCAGGAGTTCGGAAATATTTCGGGAGATACAGTCAATGAGTAGAACAGTACAATGCGTCAAGCTCGGCAAGGAAGCGGAAGGTCTGAAGGCCCCGCCATATCCCGGCGAACTCGGCAAGCGCATTTTCGAAAATGTGTCCCAGCAGGCCTGGCAAATGTGGTTGTCTCACCAGACGATGTTGATCAATGAATACCACCTGACACCGGTTGAGCCCAAGGCACGGAAATTCCTGGAAGAGGAAATGGAAAAATTCTTCTTTGGCGAAGGGTCCGAGAAGCCGGATGACTATGTCCCACCGGAAGAGCGCGATACTTGACGCCGCCACGCATGCCCGGTTTAATACGCACTTTTTGATCAGGCAACAGGCTTTTCTTGTCTTCAATACTTATTGCTAATAGCTAATATCTTATCTTATCGCTGTGTTTTGGCCAGGTAGCTCAGTCGGTAGAGCAGGGGACTGAAAATCCCTGTGTCGGCAGTTCGATTCTGTCCCTGGCCACCAATTCTTTAAGTTACAAGTTAAAAGTTTAAGGTTAAAAGGATTTTTAATTATTTGACTGCCGACATAACAATCAAAACTCGGTGACTTACAAATAGCATTCCTGACTTTTTTCATTTCTCATTTTTAATCATGTTGTAAACTTATGTGTGAATTGATTCACCTGTAACGGCATGAAGAAAGTCACGGCAGTTCACAATACCCCTGAAGGGCACTGGGTAGGGGACGGCTTCCCTGTGCGGACCCTGTTTTCCTATGATCGGTTGGGAGGCGAGGCAATCAGCCCGTTTTTATTGCTGGACTATGCCGGCCCCGCCGAGTTTGAACCTGCCGATAAGCCCAGGGGTGTCTGGGAACATCCGCACCGTGGTTTTGAAACGGTCACCATTGTCTATCAGGGTGAACTGGAACACCGGGACTCTACAGGCAGTGGCGGGCGCATCGGCCGCGGTGACGTGCAATGGATGACCGCGGCATCCGGCATCATCCACGAGGAATTTCATTCTGCGGAATTCACCCGCAAGGGCGGCACCCTGGAGATGGTCCAGTTATGGGTCAACCTGCCGGCAAAAGACAAGCTTTCCAAACCCCGTTACCAGACAATTCTGGATACCGATATCCCGGCAACCGGCCTGCAGGATAATAGCGGAGAACTGAGGGTAATTGCCGGAGAATACAGGGGCTTGAACGGCCCGGCACAGACTTTTACCCCGATGAATGTCTGGGACCTGCATCTCCGGGAGGGAAGCTTTCTCTTCCTGCCACTTCCGGAAGGGCATAATGCCATACTCGTTGTATTGCATGGCACGATCACGATCAACCAGTCCCGGGCCTTGCGTGACGCTGAACTTGCCATCCTCGACCGTAACGGCAGCGGTGTCCACGTCGAGTCCCACAAGGATTGCACATTGCTGGTTTTAACCGGTGAACCCATAGCCGAACCGGTCGTGGGACATGGTCCGTTCGTCATGAACAGCGTCGGGGAAATCGAACAGGCGATCGCGGACTACCGAAATGGCCGTTTCGGCAACATTTCGCAGTGATCGCGGATCATTCGTCGGGCAGGTAGGGACGCCAGTCAAATTCCCGGTCACCGATAACCAGGAAGTGCGGGTTGAGCAGGGTTTCCTTGCTGTTGTAACGCAGGGGCCTGAGTGAAGTGTCAGTGACAATTCCACCTGCTTCTTCCACCAGGCACTGCGCCGCCGCCGTGTCCCATTCCGATGTGGGTCCGAAGCGGGGATAGATGTCTGCCCTGCCTTCGGCAATGAGGCAGAACTTGAGTGAACTGCCGACGGAAAGGAGATCGCAGTTTTCAATATTGTTGACGAATGCACGCAATGTTTCGTTACCGTGCGAACGGCTTCCTGCAATACAGATATGCGCCGGGTCGGTTTTGCGGACATGGATT
>DATIPP010000181.1:0-6998 GCA_035471825.1 Gammaproteobacteria bacterium | reverse complement strand
ATCGAGAAAGATGTCGATGTTTCATTGTTGCTCGCTTTCTCATCGTTTGCCGGAAATCCTTGTGATTATGCAATATATACAGCACTAATCGTGGTAATTTTATTTCTCTGTAAAACAAAGAGATAAAGAGAGTTTCGTGCTTACCCCTTTTCTGTAAAGTATCTCGACACTCAGGAAGGGCTAAACCAACCCGAAAAACGGCCAGTTATGAAAAAACAAGCCCTATCTTTCTGATTTATCGACATAATCTTAAACAACCACGGTTATTGCGGGTGCTCATTGAGTGTAAAGTGTGCTTTACACCGCGCCGAATCATAGCAGCCCGGGTTTGTAAGCGTCATGGCCCTTGATGAATCATGACCAAAATGCTTTATTTGTAAGTATTTACTTACAATAGGTTTGCCCGCATTTCTATTAATAATTCTTATCCTCAGCATCGGTTTTAATTGTTATACAGGGGCAGCCCGTATCCCGTTTAATCGCCACTTTCATCATCAGGATGGAGTCGGTATAGACCATGAGTTTGCCATATTACATTGCGGATTGTGACCAGCGGGGGTCCGGGGTTTTTGCCGGTAAGACGTTCATGACCGGTGAATTCATCCTGTGTTTTACCGGGCCCTTCAAATGCTTTGAGGAAATCGCGGATTTTACCCACTTCCTCCAGGTTGCCCCCGATACCTTCATGGGGCCAAGCGGTCAGGCGGATGATTTTGTCAATCACAGTTGTGATCCCAATTGCGCGGTTTACCTGGAAGATGACGGGCCGGTACTGAGGGCATTGCGGGTGATATTGCCCGGCGAGGAACTGTGTTTCGACTACGGTACGATCATGTTTTCCGAACCCACGGAATTCGATTGTTATTGCGGGAGTTCCCGCTGTAGAAAGCGGGTCGGCGGTTTTAATACCATGCCGCCCGGCTTACAGAACCACTACCTGGCGAATAATGCGGTTCCGTTGCTTTCCCGCTATACACTGGAAGAACTCTGTAACAGGCAGGCCTGTCACCCGGCCGGTAAATCCTGTCAGTCATCACTCCCGGCTGAATAAATTGTCCCCAGTATCCGGGATGCTTTTGCACCCGTTACAGTGGGCAGATTACCGGGTTCCAGCCGGAGTCGGCGCCTGGCAAGCCAGGCGAAACAAACAGCCTCAACGGCGTCCGGATTAATACCCATAACAGCTGTAGACTGGACGGTAGAGGATTCCAGTAGCGCCTTAAGCCGGGTTAGCAGGGTCGTATTGTGTATTCCACCACCGCACACGAGAATTTCCGGATGGGCTGCCAGGTCAGTAATGGCATTTGAAATCGTCACTGCACTCAGTTCCAGCAGCGTGGCCTGGATATCCGCATTTTTCAGATCATGCCCGATCCTGGAAAGCTTGCCCCGTAACCACTTAATGTTGAAATAATCCCTGCCGGTACTCTTGGGCGGTTTCCTGGAAAAATAGGGATCATCAAGTAACAGTTTCAGGAGATCGGAATCGACATCACCGCTGCGGGCCCATAGCCCGTCCCGGTCAAAATCTTGTCCGACGTTCACCTGCGTCCAGTCATCCAGCAGGGCATTGCCGGGTCCGGTGTCAAATCCAGATATTTGCCGTGTGCTGTCGGCGGGAAGCCAGGTGATATTGGCCATGCCCCCGATGTTGAGGATAACGCGGTCCTTGTCGGTCGTATGGAAGTACCATGCGTGAAACGCGGGTGCCAGTGGCGCCCCCTGGCCTCCTGCGGCAATATCGCGGCCGCGGAAACCGGCCACGGTCGTAATGCGCGTGCGTTCGGCAATGATATCGGGATTGCCGATCTGGAGTGTCCGGGGATGTGGGTCATCGGGCAGATGCAGGACGGTTTGACCGTGGCTGCCTACAGCGCTGATTTCTTCCCCGCTCATTCCGGCGCGGTCGAGTATCGAAAGTACAGCATCGGCAAAAAGGTGTCCCATGATATGGTCCAGGCGGGTAACTTCTGAAACCGGTGATTTCGAATCCAGGTTTCTGACCGAAACCTGGATATCTTTATCGATCGGGTACTGTGCATAGGCCACGATATCGAGATCATCGTCATTGATGCGGACCAGGACGGCATCGACCGCGTCCATGCTGGTTCCGGACATCAGGCCTATGTAGTACACAATATCTTGTGCAGGATCAGTTTTTTGAAGATGCGGCCGGTTCGTCGACTTCTTTCAGGGCGACAAGTGATGAGGGTTGTGATGCTTTTTCCGCGAGTCTGGTAGAACCCGTCAGGGCGTCCAGTTGCGCGAGTAACGGCCGGGTCTGCACTTTGAAATGCGGAAGTTCTTCATCCGGTACACTCAGGGCCTTCGGCAGTTCAACTGTCAACGGGTTCCGGTGTACACCGTTGATACGAAATTCATAGTGCAGGTGGGGACCGGTCGCCAGTCCACTCATGCCAACATAGCCAATGATCTGTCCCTGTTTGACACGCTTGCCGGATGAAATCCCCCGCGCATAACGGGACAGGTGGGCATAAAGGGTGCTGTATTTACCGCCGTGTCTCAGTGCGATGACCCTGCCGTAGCCGCCCTTGCGGCCGACGAAATCAATAACACCGTCGCCGGTAGCCTTGACCGGCGTGCCGGTTCGGGCGGCATAATCAACGCCCCTGTGGGCACGGATAGTATTCAGAATTGGATGCCTGCGGCCGAGACTGAAGCCGGAACTGATGCGCCGGAAATCGACGGGTGTGCGGAGAAAAGCCTTGCGCATGCTGTAGCCATCCTCGGAATAATAATCAATATGCCCGTCTTCGTGCCGGTAGCGGACAGCGCGGATCGGCTTGTTGCGATTGACGAATTCCGCGGCCAGGATGGGCCCGTCCCTGACCTTGACACCGTTCTTGAAATGCTCTTCGTAAATGACATGGAAATAATCGTTCTTGCGGATGTCGAGGACAAAGTCGATGTCCCATCCGTACAGGCTGACCAGTTGCATGGTCAGGTTGTCGGATAACCCTGCACGCTGGGCGGCGAGAAACAATGAATGGTTGATAATTCCACTGGCCTCTGCAACGCGGGTTTCAAGTTCCGAGCTGAGTGTTTCGGCGCTGAACTTGTCTCCCTTGCGGGTCACGCGAAGCACGTTGGTCAGATCGACATCATATTCCAGTTTTGCAAGGCGGTTATCCTTAATTTGAAAGCGCAATTCCTGGTCCGGCTTGAGGTGTTTCAGTATCTTTGTTTCCTCACCAATCGAGACAATCCTGTAAAGTTCCTGCGGTGACAGGCGCATGCGATCGAAAATGAGCGAAAGATTGTCGCCGCGTTTGACCTTGATTGTTTGCCACTCAGGTACGGGCGGGGTCGGGGTCGCCGTTTGTTCGATCTCGATCGCTTCTTCAGGCTCCGGAACAAAGGCAACCGATCCCGGCTCATCATGCTGGGGATGGAACAATGTACTGATTTCCGGTTCCTGATCAATGGGGGGGCTGTATGGTGGAACCTGTTTGAAACTCGCTGTTACCGTGTCGGTGGCTTTGGTGATCCCGGTTGCAGGAGCGGGTTCTTCGGGCTGGAGAAACGTATAACCGGGTGCAGAAAACTGCAGGAAGATGATCAAACTGATACCGGCAAGCAGCAGTAACTGTAACCCACGTTTGCGCGAGCGGGATCGTGCCGCGGGGTTCCGAGCAAGCGAGCGGATTCTTGGCTTATAGTCCTTCTTTATATAGACTTCGTAAGTCACGGTGAATACTCGGAATTTTTTTTGTACAATATCGTTTGTTTCCGGGCTCGTCAAATGGTCTTTTGCCTGCCTGTGACGTGATTCCTGTGCTAAGCTAGGCCGCCTTCACCAGTGGTCCAATAACAGGATAACCATGCCATCACCAGAAGATGCCTTTGCTGTGATCGCCCGGGGAGTGGATGAAATCCTCGTTGAAGCCGAGCTCAAGCAACGATTAAAGGAAAAAAAACCACTCCGTGTCAAAGCGGGGTTTGACCCCACTGCCCCGGATCTCCATATCGGACACACCGTTCTTATCAACAAGCTGCGCCAGTTCCAGGATCTCGGCCACGAGGTTTTATTCCTGATCGGCGACTTTACCGGCATGATTGGCGATCCTTCAGGAAAAAGCGCCACACGGGCGCCCATGACGGAAGAGGAAGTACGCCTGAATGCCGAGACCTACAAGGAACAGATATACCGCATCCTGGATCCGGACCGGACCCGGATTGTGTTCAACTCGGAGTGGATGGGCAAAATGTCGGCCGCCGACATGATCCAGCTCGCGGCGAAACATACCGTGGCACGGATGCTGGAACGGGACGATTTCCACAAGCGCTATGAAGCGAAGCAGTCAATCGCGATTCATGAATTCCTTTATCCCCTGGTGCAGGGGTATGACTCCGTCGCACTGAAAGCGGACGTGGAACTGGGCGGTACCGACCAGAAATTCAACCTGCTGGTGGGAAGGCAGTTGCAGGAAACCTGGGGCCAGAGACCGCAAGTCGTGCTTACCATGCCTATTCTGGAAGGCCTTGACGGAATCCAGAAAATGTCCAAATCATTGAATAACTATGTCGGCATCAATGAACCGGCGGCCGAGATGTTTGGTAAGTTGATGTCGATCTCCGATGATCTCATGTGGCGCTATTTCGAGTTACTGAGTTTCCGTCCTGTCCAGGAGATTGAAGCCCTCCATGACAAGATAGAAAAAGGAGCGAACCCGAGAGACATCAAGATGGAACTGGCCGACGAAATCGTGAGCCGGTTTCACGACAGGCAGGCCGCCAAGAAGGCGCGGGAGGAATTTATCAACCGCTTTCGTCACGGTGCGGTACCCGATGATATGCCGGAGATTGATCTCGGCGGCACCGATGGCGGGATGTTGATCGGCCAGGTGCTGAAACAGGCCGGTCTAACCGCCAGTACCTCGGAAGCCTTCCGCATGATCAGCCAGGGCGCCGTCAGGGTGGATGGCGAGAGAGTCTCGGAACGAGATACCCTGTTACCGGTCAACAGCAGTTATGTGGTGCAGGTGGGTAAACGTAAATTTGCCAGGATCAATATCAAGGAATCAGCAGAATGAGTGAAATAACAATCCGCGAGGCAACCGAGGATGATGTGCCGATGCTGGTCGAATTTCTGGTCGATCTAGGACTGCATGTGTCCGGCGGGAAAAGACGGACACTGTCGAAAAAGGCAAAGAAAAGACTGCAGGCTTTTTTGCGCGATTACTTATACGATAGGGAAAAATACTTGGTTGTGGCCTGCGATCCAGCAAACAAGCCGGTTGCTATGGGCAATATCCAGATATGGCACAACCCGAATCTCTGGGAAGAAGCGGAAGCCCCGGATCAGAAGTCAGGTTTTATTGATGACCTCTGGGTGGAACCGGAATACAGGAAGCAGGGAATCATGGCGCGGATGCTCGATGCGTTGATCGAATTTGCCGAAGGTCATGATATTGAAGAACTGATCCTGGAATATGCCATCAGCAATGATGAAGCTGCGGCGGTCTGGGAGCGTCTGGGTTTTACACCTACGGGAGTCAGGGCTACAGCCAATACGGCAACCGTAAGACAGAATCTGTCTATTGATAATTGAGTACCGGATTTCTGGTATGCATCGGAACATGAAAGGCACGGGAGGTTGTTAGTGATAGGTGATCGCAAAGTCACGGTTTTTTTCAACAAGGTTATGCTGGGTCACAATCCCGAGGTTGAATTGCCATTCCTGCCCGGCAGGCTGGATCGTCGTGTCCGTGCCTTACTGGAGAAAGTGGACGCAAAGTGGAGTTATCCCGAGCATCCCGGACGTCTGACGGCAATAAAGGATCTGCTGGAGAGCGAGCCGATCCCGGGCGTCCGTTTCCAGGACGGGGCAAATGCCACTCGCACCCAGTTGGGCCGGGTCCACACGGCTTCCTATCTTGACCATATTTTTTCTCTGGACGGCAAGCGGGCCTGGCTGGACGAGGACACCACGGCAGTCTCACGAGGAAGTCTCAAGGCGGCAACTTATGCCGCCGGCACCGCGATCAAGGCCGTGGAAGCGGTTATGGCGGGCGAGACCGATAGCGCCTTCGCGCTGGTACGGCCGCCGGGACATCATGCCGAGCCCGTGCGCGCCCGCGGCTTTTGCCTGTTCAATAATGTCGCGGTGGCGGCAGCCCATGCCCAGGCGAAACTGGGATGCGAACGAGTCCTGATTGTGGACTGGGACGCCCATCATGGTAACGGCACCCAGGAGATTTTCTGGGCCGACCCGGAAATATTGTTTTTTGATACCCACTGTGCCGCCCCGTTTTATCCTGGTTCAGGCGATCTTGAGGAGGTCGGAGCCGGTCTGGGCGAAGGCTATACGGTGAATGTTCCCCTGCCGGAGGATGCCGGTGATATAGCCTATGAAAAGGCATTCAGGGATATATTAATCCCGGCGGCGGACTGGTTTGAACCGGACCTGGTACTGGTTTCGGCCGGGTTTGACCCGCACCGTTTTGATCTGGCCATGAACCTGACCTATGACGGCTTCGCGGTATTGACCAGTATTGTGCAGGGAATCGCGGACAAGCATTGCAAGGGCCACTTGGCCTTTGTATTGGAGGGCGGCTACAATCTGGAATCTCTGGCCAAGGGGGTCTATGCAGTTCTGGAAATACTGGCCGGAAAGGAGCCCCCGCAACAACTCTCAGAGTGCGGTCTGCCGGAGGTCCTGGAAGCTGCGGAATTCCACCTTGATGCCTTCTCAGAGATGTAATGTAAGATCCCCCTGGCAAGCCCGTAATCCGGCCGTGAATGCAGCTGAAAACAGCTCTATGAGAATGCTAAAATCTCCTGATTTTCATGAACTTATAAAGCTGTAATTATTTTGTAAAGTTCTATTGACCGGTCACAGGCGAAGTGTATAATCTCGCGTTCTCGGTTGGGGCATCCCAGCCCCGTTCTTTAACAATTCCTGATTAAGAAATTTGTGTGGGCGCTTGCGTCGATGATGAGTATCACCAAAGCATTATCGATGGAAGCAACCAAGC
>DATIPP010000180.1:0-10338 GCA_035471825.1 Gammaproteobacteria bacterium | reverse complement strand
GGAAATTATCCGGCAAAACACAATAAAGAACGGCAAGGCACCAGTAGTGTTCAGTACCCTGGTCGATGCCGAGTTCCAGAGGACGCTGGCGGAGACGGACGCCTGTATCGTCGATCTCTTTTTCACGTTCATCGAGCCCCTGGAGAAACACCTGGAGGCGCATTCCTCTCACACTATCGGCAAACCGCACGAGGAAATCGACGACGTGGATTACCAGACCCGGATGGATGCACTGGATTTTACGCTCCGGCACGATGACGGCATGCACGTCGGGCGTTTCGCCGAGGCCGACGTCATCATTATCGGCGTTTCCAGGACCGGCAAGACGCCAACCTGCCTGTACCTGGCCATGCATTTTTCCGTCAAGGCCGCCAATTATCCCTTGACGGACGATGACCTTGAAAATGACAATCTGCCCGATTTTCTGTTGAAACACAGGGACAAGATCGTCGGCCTTACCATCAGCCCCGAGCAACTCAGCCTCAGGCGCGAACAGAGACGACCTAATTCGAGATATTCCGACGTCAACAAGTGTCGTGAGGAAGTCAGACGGGCCGAGACGATCATGCAGAAGGCGGGGATCATGATGATCAATTCAACGACGACCTCGATCGAGGAAACGGCCGTGCAGATAATCCGGGAAAAGAAACTGGTCATTCATTAATATTGAGACTTTTATGCCCCTGGCAACCGATCAAAGTACAACGAACAAGACAGTGACAGAACCTGTCAGTAACCGCTACATACGCCCTTTGCAGGAACTGGGCATGGAATCGCTCGCCGAGGTCGGTGGCAAAAACGCGTCGCTGGGCGAGATGATAAAAAACCTGGCAGAAGCGGGAGTCAACGTACCGGGCGGGTACGCAACGACGGCGCAGGCATTCCGGGAATTTCTCGCAGCAAACGGGCTGGACAAGGAGATCGAAAAGCTCCTGCAGGATTTCGACGTTAATAATGTCAACGTGCTGGACAAGACCGCGAAGGAGATCCGGCAACTCATTATCAATACGCCGTTTCACCCGGAACTGGAAGACGCCATCATCAAAGCCTACGAGAGCATGCGCTTCGACGACAGGGAGCCGGCTGTCGCGATTCGATCCTCCGCCACGGCTGAAGACCTGCCGGACGCCTCGTTCGCCGGCCAGCAGGAGACCTTCCTGAATGTCCGCGGTAAAGCCCGTGTGTTGTTGAAGGTCAAGGAGGTCTTTTCCTCGCTGTATAACAACCGCGCCATCGCCTACCGCGTACACAAGGAATTCAAACACGGTGACGTCGCCCTGTCCGCCGGAATCCAGCAAATGGTGCGGAGCGATATCGGTACCAGCGGTGTCATGTTTACCATTGACACGGAATCGGGTTTCAGGGACACGGTTTTCATCACCGCGAATTATGGTCTGGGAGAAACTGTAGTGCAGGGCACTGTCAACCCGGATGAATACTATGTCTACAAGCCGGCACTGGAATCAGGCAAACATGCCATTCTGAGCCGTGCCGTCGGCAGTAAAAAGATCAAAATGGTGTACGAGGAAGACGACAGCGAGAGCGGGACGGTCAAGACCGTGGACGTCGACGAAGACCACGCCAACCGGTTCTGTTTACAGGATTCGGAACTGGAAGAACTGGCCCGCCAGGCGGTTGTCATCGAGAAACATTATGACAGGCCCATGGACATCGAGTGGGCCATCGACGGCGAGACCGGAAAAATATTCATCGTGCAGGCAAGACCGGAAACGGTTCTGAGTTCCGCCCATACCAACGTCATTGAACGCTACCAGATCAAGAAAGCCGGTAACCTGATATGCCAGGGTGCCGCCATCGGCCAACGCATCGGTTCCGGCAAGGCCCGGTTGATCATGACAACGGACGACATGCATGTGCTAGAGGAGGGCGACGTGCTGGTCACGGAAATGACCGATCCCGACTGGGAACCGATCATGAAGAAAGCGGCAGCGATCGTCACCGACCGGGGCGGGCGCACCTGCCATGCCGCGATCATCGCCCGTGAGCTGGGCGTGCCCGCCGTCGTGGGTTGCGGTGACGCCTCCGAAAAGATCAAGCACGGCGACACTGTGACGGTTTCCTGTGCGGAGGGTAAAGACGGTCATATTTATGCCGGTGAAGTGCCGTTTGACGTGAAACGGATCGAACTGGACGATATGCCGAAAGCACCGGTCAAGATCATGATGAATGTCGGCAACCCGGAAAAGGCCATGTCATTTGCCGCGATCCCCAACGAAGGTGTCGGACTTGCCCGGCTGGAATTCATTATTAATAACCGCATCGGAGTCCATCCCCAGGCCCTGTTGGAATTCGACCAGCAGGAAGGGGAGGTCCGCAAAGAGATCGAGAAAAGGATACATCCCTACGGCGATCCTGTCGGTTTTTACGTCGACAAACTGGCAGAAGGGATCGCGACCATCGGGGCCGCTTTCGCGCCGAAACCGGTTATCGTGCGGTTGTCCGATTTCAAGTCGAATGAATACGCAAACCTGGTCGGTGGGGAGCGTTACGAACCGGACGAGGAAAACCCGATGATCGGTTTCCGCGGTACCTCGCGCTACCTGTCGCCGGACTTCGAGCCCTGCTTCGAGCTGGAATGCCGGGCACTGCGGTTTGTCCGCGAGGAAATGGGACTGGAGAACGTGATTGTCATGGTGCCGTTTGTCCGCACGCTGGGCGAGGCCAGGGCGGTGACCGAGCTCCTGGCGAAGTACGGTCTCAAGCGCGGCGAGAAGAACCTGAAGCTGATCATGATGTGCGAGATACCCGGCAACTCGATCCTGGCGGACGAATTTCTCGAGTATTTTGACGGCTTTTCCATCGGCTCCAACGACATGACACAAATGACACTGGCGCTGGACCGTGATTCCAGCCTGGTCGGCAAGCTGTTCGATGAAAGGGACGGTGCCGTGAAGTTCCTGCTCTCGCGTGCCATTCAGGCCTGCCGGAATTCCGGCAAGTATATCGGTATCTGCGGACAGGCACCCTCCGACTATCCCGACATGGCCCGGTGGCTGGTGGATGAGGGCATAGAAAGCATTTCACTCAATCCGGATACCGTCATCGATACCTGGCTCTATCTGGCCGGGGTGGACGTCTGAGTACGGTCCCGATTTTTCTTGCTTTGCCCGGTGGCCCGCTGTATTCTTCGCGCAGGTATCGCGTCTGAGTCTCAACGAGTTCCGGATGCGGTAACGTTTAACAGCATGCATATTTAGTAAAGAGTATTTCAGTAGCACCCTTCCGGTACCTCCTGTTATCTGCTTCACCTGATATGCAACAAATCAACACTTTTATCACTTTCAAGTGAGGTATGTAACATGAGTAAAGGTACTGTTAAATGGTTCAACGAATCAAAAGGGTACGGTTTTATCACACCCGCCGATGGTAGCCCGGATGTGTTTGTGCACTTTTCCGCTGTCGAGGGCGAGGGCTTCAAGACCCTGACCGAGGGCCAGACAGTCGAATTTGAACAGCAATCCAGCCCGAAAGGCCCGCAAGCCACCCGCGTCGTTGCCGCGGTCTGAATTGTTCCGCAATCCTGATAAAAACCCCGCTTAATGCGGGGTTTTTTGTCTGCAATTAGTATCAAGTTACTTCAACAGGGAGAACCCATTGAAAAAAATGTTTGTCAGTAACCTGTCGGATAATGCTACCGAGCAGACGGTGCGCGAGTTATTTGCACCTTTCGGTACCGTGAGGTCTGTCGAGATCGCCTCTGACATATTTACCCGGCGTTGCCGGGGATTCGGCTTCGTGGAAATGGAAGGTCACGAGGCAAGGGCCGCAATCAGCGGCCTGGACGGGAAGTTTCACGAGGGTAAAAACCTGCGCGTCCAGTTTGAAAAACCGCGTAACAGGCGCGGTGGTTCCCGCCGACGTTAAAATCAATACAGTCATCAGGTCTGTCCCGGTTTCAGAGAAATTCATCCGGGGTCCGTCGGTATATTATTTTTTATCGTCTCGCACGCATGCAAAATGAATCATTTCGCAAATCCCGTTTCAACCTGTCAAATGCATCCATGACTGTGTCGATGAATACCGTGCGGCATCAAGGCATAAAAACCTTGAATTACAGAGTGAAATTGCAGACGACGTCTACATTAATGGCCATAAGCCGTCCATAGAAATACTGGTCAGGAATCTTCTGGATAATGCCGTTAAATATAAAATGGACGGCCATATTTCTGTCCAGCTGACAAAGAATGCGACATTGAAAATCCTGGATATCGGTACCGGCCTGTCAGAAGAAGACAAGAAGAAAGTTTTTGACCGGTTCTATCGTGCTGACAGGAGCGGAAAAGTGGAAAGCAGCCTGGATCTTCCCATCTCGCAATGCATAGCCTCGGCTCATGGAGTGTATATTGAACTGCATGATAATCAGCCCCGGGGTTTGATAGTGGTAAACCGGGCTGTGAGTTCTTAATGACGGCGCAATTTGCTGCGTAATATTGTCCGTATGATGTGATGCATTATTGCAGTTGAACGAACGGACGGCAGCATCTGCCCTTGATGAGGTTTTTGCAGTGACAAATCCTGTTTATCATCATATTCTATTGTGAACGATCCCGAATAAAAATAGATAACTAACTGATAATTATTAAAAAAATGGCGGCCGGGAGATGAAACCTGTCTACGCCGCATCCCGGTTCTGCCGGCTGCTTGTAAAGATAATGACGCAGAGGCTCCCATGAACTGCAAAGGCAAGACGATTCTTGTCGTAGATGACGATCGGACAACACGCCTCATCATCGCACAGATGTTACAGGCCGAAGGTTTTGTCGTTGAACAGGCCGGTAGCGGTGAGGAGTGTCTGCAGTTAGCTTCGGAAAAAGCAATCGATGGTTTCCTGATCGACATTAACATGCCCGGTATCGGGGGCATCGAACTTTGCCGGGAGCTTCGTGCCATGGAAGCCTACAGCATTACGCCGATTATCTTTATCACGTCGCTGGATGAGCATGCCAACCTGGGTGAGGTTTTCGATGCCGGTGCTACCGATTTCATCAACAAGCCTATTAACAATGTCGTGCTCAAGGCCCGTCTCCTGGCCCATATGCAACGCGTTGAATACTTCATCAGGATTGAACGCGTGCGGGGATACCTGAACCGGTATATCTCCAACCGGACACAGAAAATGGTCGAAACTTATTCGCAGACCGGCGTCCTCCCCGCTCCCGAGCATCGCGAGGTTTGCGTGATGTTTACCGATGTTCGCGGATTCACGTCACTGAGCCAACGGGTCGATCCCGAGGTTTTGTTTGCCAAGTTAAATGCCCAGCTGGGCATGCAGGTCGACAGGGTATATCGGTACGGCGGTTATATAGACAAGTTCGGCGGTGACGGATTAATGGCCATATTCGACAGCGAGGATATGGCCAGTCAGGCTTGCCATTGCGCGCTGGAAATCCTGGATATTATCCAGTCGAATCAGGGTGACAACGGAATGTATATTCTACCGATAGGCATTGGCTTGCACATGGGCAAGGTACTGATCGGGAATATCGGATCCGAGGAGCACCTGGACTATTCCGCCATTGGTGAAGCGGTGAATCTCGCGGCGCGGCTTTGCAGCCACGCCGAGGCGATGACCATCGATGCTTCGGAAATCATCGTCAAGGCGGCGGGAGACGATCAGGGCCTGCGGTTTACGGCACCTTTAACGGTCAATATCCGGGGCATCAAGGACCCGGTTTCAATATACAAGGTCAAGCAGGCCAACGGGGCTTCCGGCAAGGGCACCGCTACCTGACCTATGTCGATTTCAGGATAAAATTATATGAACGTTCTTGACTACAGGCAGGTCTATACCTTACAACTCCCATAAACCATCGCCCCCGCTCATCATGCACAAACTGATACTATTGTTGTTTTCTCTCACCATTTCGCTACCGGCTTTTGCCGCGCTGGTGACGGAATTCCCGGACCCGGAAAAGCCTGTGCTGATCACCGCCGGGACAAACCCGGTGCTATATCTTGCCGCCAACGGTGAAGAAGGGGGCAGCCAACCGGAATCCGGCGACCTGATTATCCCCGGCGAAGAGGAAAAGCGGGTCGAAGAAAAACAATGCCTGACGGTATGCAAGGAATGGGGCGAGGACTGCATCATCAATCCCAGGACCGGTGCGCGCAAGTGTCGCCGGACCTGCAAGCGATTTGGTGAAGAGTGCTTCTGATTGCGCCCACCGGATTACCGCTAACCTTCGTGTATAATCGGATTATTCCCCGTTAACGCCATCCAGGCCGGGCGGCATACAGCGTCCCTGATCCCTGGTATCTATTTGAAATTCAAGGATTTATTCGGGTAACGCAATGTTCCCGGGGTTACATTGGGTCGTTGTCTCATTATAATAGCGGCCAATGCCATATCGCGGTTTGCATGGCGTTGAATGGATACTGCGAAAGTGGCGGAATTGGTAGACGCGCTGGCTTTAGGTGCCAGTGGGGTAACCCCGTGAGAGTTCGAGTCTCTCCTTTCGCACCAGACACGTGCACGCTAATGCAATGATTGCTTTGGCGCTATAATTAATCATCAAGTTGAAGAGGTTCAATTAATGCAGGTTTCCGTAGAAAATACCGGCCCGTTGGAAAAACGCCTCCGTGTCGAAGTACCGGAAGAAAAAATCGCGGGTGAGGTACAAAATCGCCTGCAATCATTGTCGCGAACAACAAAAATCCAGGGCTTTCGGCCCGGCAAGGCCCCGTTCAAGGTGATTCAGAAACGATACGGGAGCCGGGTACGCCAGGAAGTTATCAGCGATGTCGTTCAGTCCACCTTTTACGAGGCGTTGGCGAAAGAAAAACTGCGCCCGGCCAGCAATCCGGCAATCAATCCCGAGGAATCGGCCGAGGAGGAAGGCACAGGATTCACGTACACAGCCACTTTCGAAATTTTCCCTGAAGTCGAGGTTGCTCCCGTCGAAAAGCTGGAAATCGAGAAGCCTGTTTGCGAGGTGACGGAAGATGACGTTGACCGGATGATCGAGATCATCCGCAAACAAAAACGCACCCAACAGGCCGTCGATCGGCCGGCGAAAGAAGGTGACATTGCCACAATAGACTTCAAGGGCAGTATTGATGGCAAGCCATTCGAGGGTGGAGAGGCGAGTGATTTCCAGTTGGAACTGGGTAGCAACCGTTTCATTCCCGGTTTTGAGAAAGGTCTTGTCGGTGCCTGTGCAGGCGAGGAAAAAACATTGAAGGTGACATTTCCGAAGGACTATCACCACGAGGATTTTGCCGGCAAGGATGCGGAATTCGCGGTCAAGGTCAAGGCAGTCAACGAACAGGTTCTGCCGGAACTCGACGAAGTACTGTTTCAGAGCATGGGTGTCACGGAAGGTGGCCTGGAGGAATTCCGCAATGCCGTCAGAAAGAACATGGAACGCGAAGTGGAACAGTCATTGCAGAGCAGGACCAAGAATGCGGTTCTTGATGCACTGCATAAGGCCAATCAACTCGATCTCCCGGAGACACCGGTAAAAAACGAGGCCGAAAACCTCCGGCAACAATATCAGTCCAGCCTGCAAATGCGCGGTTTGAACCCGGACGATATACCGGAACAGGACCCGGCGATATTCAATGGCGAGGCGGAGAAAAGGGTTGCACTGCAATTATTGATTTCCGACATTGTCAAAAAAAATGATATCAAGGCGGACCCCTCC
Organism: Gammaproteobacteria bacterium; assembly: GCA_035471825.1. GTDB lineage: Bacteria > Pseudomonadota > Gammaproteobacteria > Eutrophobiales > Eutrophobiaceae > DATIPP01. Next base: position 2,674 of record DATIPP010000180.1, on the reverse strand, counting down.
CGCGTGCGGGGCCTGATCGAAAATGCCGCCGCGGGTTATGAAGATCCGGGCGAGGTCATCAACTGGTATTATGGCGACAGGAAACGGCTGGCTGAAGTCGAGGCACTGGCCCTTGAGGACGAAGTGGTCAAATGGGTGCTGGACAAGGCGAAGGTGATTGAAAAGCCAATAAAATTTGACGATTTGATGAATAACAGGCAGACTGACTAAAGTTCAACAATAAATTGAAGGCATGAATATAAGTATATGAAAAATAAAGAGATACAGGCGTTAAACCTTGTCCCGATGGTGGTCGAGCAAACCTCGCGCGGTGAACGTGCCTATGACATTTATTCACGCCTGTTAAAAGAACGGGTCGTTTTCCTGGTGGGTCCGGTTGAAGACAACGTGGCCAACCTGATCGTGGCGCAGCTCCTGTTTCTGGAATCTGAAAACCCGGACAAGGACATTCACCTCTATATTAATTCACCCGGTGGTTCCGTGTCCGCGGGCCTGGCGATTTACGACACCATCCAGTTTATCAAGCCTGATGTCAGCACTATGTGTGTCGGCCAGGCCGCCAGCATGGGCGCCCTGTTACTGGCGGGCGGCGCCAGTGGCAAGCGTTATGCACTGCCGCATTCGCGCGTCATGATTCACCAGCCGCTCGGTGGTTTCCAGGGCCAGGCATCGGACGTGGACATTCACGCCCGGGAAATCCTCAAGGCCCGCGAACAGCTGAACCGGTTGTTGTCCTTGCATACGGGTCAGCCACTGGAGCAGATCCAGCTCGACACGGAACGTGATCATTTTCTCGGTTCCGACGAGGCGAAGGAATACGGACTGATTGATTCGGTATTGACTGACAGGGCCAAAATGACGGATGCTGGTTTTAAAGTCGGAACTGAGTCCGGCTGAAAGAAGAGTTAACCTCAGAGGTGTTTTATGAGTGACAACAAGCAGGGTAAAAACAGTGACGGTGATCGGTTACTGTATTGTTCCTTCTGCGGAAAGAGCCAGCACGAAGTTCGCAAACTGATAGCAGGACCTTCCGTTTTTATCTGTGATGAATGTGTCGAGTTGTGCAACGACATCATTCGTGAAGAAATCCAGGACAAGCCGGCCGCGGGTGGTATTACCAGCCTGCCCACGCCCCATGAAATCAAGAATAACCTGGACGAATATGTCGTCGGCCAGGAGATCGCCAAAAAGATCCTCTCGGTTGCTGTATATAATCATTACAAGCGTCTTGACCAGGGATTTAAAAAGTCAGACGTGGAACTGGCAAAGAGCAATGTTCTGCTGATAGGTCCCACGGGCAGCGGCAAGACCCTGCTCGCGGAAACACTCGCACGCCTGCTGAATGTTCCGTTCACGATCGCCGATGCCACTACGCTGACCGAGGCCGGCTACGTGGGTGAGGACGTGGAAAACATCATTCAGAAATTACTGCAGAAGTGCGACTACGATGTGGAAAAGGCACAAACCGGAATTGTCTATATCGATGAAATCGACAAAATTTCCCGCAAATCGGATAACCCGTCTATTACCCGGGACGTCTCGGGTGAAGGTGTACAACAGGCCCTGCTCAAACTTATCGAGGGCACGATTGCATCAGTACCGCCCCAGGGTGGACGCAAGCACCCGCAACAGGAGTTCCTGCAGGTCAACACCGGCAATATTCTGTTTATATGCGGCGGCGCTTTTGCAGGACTCGACAAGATTATCCGGGAGCGTACCGAAAAGAGTGGTATCGGCTTCTCAGCGGAGGTCAAGAGCCTCACTGACAAAAAGAGCATGAGCCAGTTATTGCAGAGCGTGGAACCGGAAGATTTGATCAAATACGGACTGATTCCCGAGTTTGTCGGCCGCCTGCCGGTGGTTGCCACGCTGGACGAACTGGAAGAAGAGCAACTCGTGCAGATACTGGTCGAACCCAAGCATGCGATTACCAAGCAGTATGCGCGGTTGTTCGATATGGAAGGGACCGAGATAGAATTCCGCAAGGATGCCCTGCTTGCCGTCGCCCGCAAATCCATGGAACGAAAAACAGGTGCCCGAGGTCTGCGTTCTATTATGGAAAATGTGTTGCTGGACACCATGTACGATCTTCCATCTATGGAAAATGTCTCAAAAATCGTTATCGATGAAGCAGTTATAAACGGCGAATCGAAACCGTTGATGATCTACGAAGGCGCCGAGATGCAGAAGGCAGCGCCGGATGACTGATTGAGCCTGTCAGAAATCGTCCTCTCATGTGGCCATTCAGTGTATAATATTCCACCAGATATGGCCCCGGTCAGCAAAAAAAGAGTTGTGAACGATGTCTTGAAACGGCATCGATCCATCCCCATATTAATTTGTACTACATATACCAGCCCCGGTAATTATTCATGTCCGAAGAGAATTCAAAACCCATAACAGATATCGCAAAAGCCATTTATCCGGCCTTGCCATTGCGTGATGTTGTGGTCTATCCACACATGGTCATCCCTCTCTTTGTCGGGCGGGAAAAATCCATTCGCGCCCTGGATGAGGCGATGGAAGGAAACAAGCAGATCGTGCTGGTCGCGCAAAAGAGTGCGGCAGATGACGAGCCCGGGGTCGAGGATATTTATAACATCGGCACGCTGGCGAATATCCTGCAGTTACTGAAATTACCTGACGGCACCATCAAGGTCCTGGTCGAGGGAGC
>DATIPP010000179.1:0-2133 GCA_035471825.1 Gammaproteobacteria bacterium | reverse complement strand
TTAGTCAGTTGTCCGTTGTTCGTTGTCAGTAGTATTAATTAATACTACTGGCTACGGACCACTGACCACGGACTTTTTTTTATCCCCCAAACATTTTCTTCAGGTTATCCAGCCCGGCCTGGTAGATTCCCTGGATCACCTCGACGGCCTCGTTCTCGGTAGCACCTTCCGGGTTGAATTCACCAATCCATTCCACTGTTGTATTACCGCTGCCGTCATCTCTCACGCGGATGGTGGCGGTATAATTGGCGACCGGTAACGGGCTGTCCACGATGGAATAGGTGTACGTCCGCTCGTTTTCATCGACCTTTTCCAGTTTTTCGATGATAGTGCCGCCACCCGCAAGGCTCAGCTTGCGCATGCTGCCTTCTTCCTGCAGTTCGCTTTTTTCAACAGCGGGATGCCAGTCTGGCAGTGCGTTGAAGCCGCCTATCAATTCCCAGACCTTGTCGGGTGAAACTGTCAATCGGGTATTCATAGTCACTTTGGCCATGTTCGTCCTCCTCGTTGCTAGCTCAGGTTATATTTTTTCATTCGGTAACGCAGCGCCATGCGTGTGATACCGAGTTCCCGCGCGGCCTTTGAGACGTTGCCACCGGTCTTTTCCAGCGCCTGTTTTATCAACATGAGTTCCGCCGAGTCGAGTGTCATGTGATCCACCGTCGCTTCTTCCTTTCCGGGCTGTTCCGTGATTTTCTGCGGTGACAGTGATAATGCCTCGGCCCTGATTTCTCCGCCGCCGGAAAGCAACACGGCGCGTTCGATCATGTGTTTCATCTCCCGTACATTACCGGGCCAATGATAGTCATTGATGGCCCGCTTTGCATCTTCAGCAAAATGACTGTCTTCCAGGCCATATCTCCGGACGGTCTGGTTGGCAAAGTACTCTGCCAGCATGATCACATCCTTGTCCCTGTCCTTTAACGGCGGCAGGGTCAGACTTAAAACATTGAGTCGATAGTACAAATCCGAACGAAACTCACCGTCCTCCACCAGTTTATCGATATTACGGTTGGTAGCGGCGATGAACCACGCCGCCACCGGCCGTTCCTGGGTCGTGCCGACACGCCTGAGCGTCCGGCGTTCGAGTACAGCCAGTAATTTCGATTGAAGGTCCGGCGGCAATTCCCCGATTTCGTCCAGAAACAACGTACCGTCTTCCGCCGCTTCGATCAGTCCTGTGCGTGCCACATGGGCATTGGTAAAAGCACCTTTTTCATGACCGAATAGTTCCGCCTCGATCAGGTCTTTCGGTAATGATGCACAGTCAACATGCACGAAAGGGCGATCGTTGCGCGCGCTCTTTGCATGCAGCAAACGGGCCACGACATCCTTACCGGTACCGGTCTCGCCCAGGATCAGGACAGTCGGCGGTGCCGTATCGGCAGTCTGGGTCAAACGGCTGATCTGGTCCACTTGCGACCGGACCGACTTGATGGGTTCACACTCGCCAAGAAATTCCACATCTTCCACGGCGTGCTGCTCCCGCTTGGTGGAATAAGTCAGCTTGCGGGTCAGTTCATTCTTGTCCAGTACCTTCTCGACATTAAGCAATAATTCATCCAAGTCGACCGGTTTTTTCAGGTAATCCGAGGCACCCAGTTTCATGGCCGAGACGGCGTCTTCGATCTCGCCGTAGGCGGACATGACGACGATCGCGATACCAGACTGATATTCACCGCGAACTTCCGACAGGAAGTCCAGACCGGAGCCGTCCGGCAAGCGCATATCCAGCAGGATTAGGTCCGGTAATTGCTTCCTGAACTTTTCCCTGGCGCTTTTCAAATCACCGGCAATATCACTGACATATCCGGCCCGTTCCAGTTTTTTCTGTACCGCCCTGGCAAAGATCTTCTCGTCCTCGACAATCAGGATCCTTTTATCGACAACCGGAACCTTGATGGATTTGCTTGAACTGTCGAAAAATTCGTTCATTTATTCATTCAGCTCCTGTTCCTCTACGACACGAATCGGCGCGATTATAACGGCATCTGTTCCTTCACCCTTCGTAACATTGAATTTCAGTTCCCAGCTGTGTTGCTGGCAGATCTTGTATGCGATCGGAATACCCAGCCCCGTGCCCAGTCGTTTGGTACTCGGTCCCGGTGTGAGTTTGTGAGGCTTGGGATCAAA
>DATIPP010000178.1:0-1988 GCA_035471825.1 Gammaproteobacteria bacterium | reverse complement strand
CCGAACTATTCATGAGTTTCGGCCCGGTGAATTGCCGCCACGAGCAACGATCATTGAAGCCATCGATGCTGCACGCTGGGCACCGAACCATCACCTGACGGAACCCTGGCATTTTTATTTACTCGGCCCGGAAACCATTCGTGAAATCGTCAACCTGAATACCGGCATTGTTAAAATAAACAAGGGTGACAAGGCTGCCGCCATCAAGCAGGAACGCTGGTCGGCCATACCGGGCTGGCTGGTCATGACCTGCGATCGATCGGAAGATGACCTGCGTGCAAGGGAGGATTACGCGGCCTGCTGTTGCGCCGCGCAGAACATGATGCTTTATCTCTACAATGCCGGAATCGGTGTGAAATGGACAACAGGCGATGTTACCAGGGACCCGCGGTTCTATGATTTGATCTGGGCGGATCCGTCAGCCGAGGAAGTCGTGGGACTGTTCTGGTATGGCTATGCCGATGTTATTCCTACAGCTTCCCGTAAACCGGCCGGGCAGTTGATGGTGGAGCTGCCCTGAAACTGTTTAAATATTATCCTGAAAGCAGGATTGATAGTATTCCTTTAAGAAAATCTGCACTGTCCAAGGGAGGATATACTGATGTCAGACCATACCTATAAAAAAGTGGAAGTCGTGGGTTCATCCAAAAAGAGTATCGAGGAAGCCATCCAGAATGCACTGGCTGACTGCAAACAGACCGTGCAACATATGAACTGGTTTGAAGTCACTGAAATCAGGGGACACCTGGTTGACGGCAAGATCGGGCATTACCAGGTTGGCGTGAAAGTTGGATTCAGGGTTGAGAACCACTAGCAACCATATTATTCATTCATTTTTTCGTGCAGTTCGATCTCTTTCAGGGACCGGCCGGTCAATACTGAATCCGGTTGTGTACTGACCGGGTTTCTGCGGGCATCGGCATATTCATCATCCAGTTTGAAGATAAGCCACTGTTCTTTGTCCTTGTGTCTGCCGGTCCGGACCATGGCATAACCACCCTGCAGTTTTTCGCCTTGCAGGTTGAATTTCAGCTTGCCTTCTTCCAGTAACTGCCGCATCGATTTTTTACGGGATTTATCCTCGAAGACCGGGTTGTAGGTCCCCATGTCCCATACCAGCACGGTACCTCCGCCGTACTGGCCCGCGGGGATCACGCCTTCAAAATCGGCATAATCCAGCGGGTGATCTTCCGTTCGAACGGCCAGGCGTTTCTCGTTTGCCCTGGTCGAAAGTCCTTTTGGAACCGCCCAGGACGCAAGCACGTCATCGACCCGGAGCCTGAAGTCGTAATGCAGGTGCGAGGCATCGTGTTTCTGGATGGTGAAAAGATTTTTTTTGAACCGACGTAATTTGCCCCTGCCGGGAGGCTCCGAGGACTTTTTAAAATCCCTTTTGCTCCTGTAGCGTTTCAGTGTTTCTGAAAACATGGCGAAAACAATCAAGACGGGGTGGTAATATATATTAACAACGCGGTGTGTTAATAAACAGGTCGCCTGGGAAGACAGGACGGCTCGCTACTCCCCCGCCTCATTCCTCCCCCATGTTGCCCGCACTTCGTGCGGACTGAACTCCGCCCCGATCGGCTGTCCTGTCGATCGGTCGAACGAAGGTTCCAATCCTTAGCTCCACCGAACAGGACCAACAAAAAAAGGTCCCTTCAGGGACTTTTTTATTGGTTGGCTGGGGGAACAGGATTCGAACCTGTACCGGCGGAGTCAGAGTCCGCTGTCCTACCGTTAGACGATCCCCCAAACGTCAGTTACAAGCTATAAGTTACAAGCGCAATTTCCATGAATCAAGAAATATCCTGCTGATATTTATAACGGTTTATAGGGCCCTGCAGCATTTTGGAGATTGCAAGTGATTCACATTGTAGCTTTTTCGCTGTTTATAAATGAATATATTTTATTTCTTCAGCTATATAGAGTTGTGTCCGGATTTCAGCGCAGAAACCCCGGACAATTTTTAAATACATAATGAAATCGTT
>DATIPP010000177.1:0-5485 GCA_035471825.1 Gammaproteobacteria bacterium | reverse complement strand
AGTTCGACAGCACGTTCCAGCCCCTCGCGGGTCTTGATGGAGAGTTTGTAGGCCCTGAACCAGCCGGATTGGTCGGCAAGCTGTCCGTAGGCCCTGGCGAGGGAATGATGGTAATGTGAATTGTCTGGGTCCAGTTTCACGGCCTCGGACAGGGCCTCAATCGCCGCTTCATAATCTCCCGCGTTGTAGTACTGTTGTCCGCGCTGTTCATAAAATGTGGCGTCGGTTTCCGGATCGGCGCCCGCGGGAAGCGTGGCGAACCCGGTAACAAGCGCTACCAGGATGATTTTCAGGACAGGTTTTAGGCTATGAAACATTCTCTGGCGTCGGCCATGACATAATATGATTTAATCAGGTACGTTATAGTATACGCATACAATTCGACAGGAGTAGTACCGTTAAGTTTTGCAGCCAGCCCGATTTGATGTACAGGACCACAGGGGATTCTCCGGATGACTAAAGTCATGGCGCGGTTTTGCCTGCCGGTGGTGTTTGTACTCATCGTAATTTGTCTCTGCCTGGCCCTGTTATCAGCCTGTGACGACCGTTCGGAGAACGGTGACGCGAAGACCGAAACCGTACAACAGTCCGCGCTGTGTGATCCCGGCGATGGGGGACTTGTGTTGCCGAAAGGATTTTGTGCCGCTGTTGTCTCGGACAGCCTGGGTTTCATCCGTCACCTGTCGGTAAATGACAACGGCGATATGTATGTCACGATGCGCAATAGAAGGCTGGATCTCGGCGGTCTTCTTGCGCTGAGGGATACTGACGCGGACGGCCGGATGGACCGGATTGAAAAGATCAACGAGATTCCCGGCATGGGTATCGCGCTGAGAGATAATGTCCTTTATTTCGCCTCCGACGAGACCATTTATCGTTACCGGCTTGAGGACGGCAAATTGCTTCCTCCGGGACCGCCGGAAATCCTCGTGCACGGATTGCCGGAGCAGTCACTGCATGCCGGCAAGACACTCACCCTCGACAATGAAGGCAAATACCTGTACGTCAATATCGGTGCCCCGAGCAATGCCTGCCAGGCAGGCGATGAACTGAAAGGAGGTCCCGGTATATATCCCTGTCCGGAACTGCAACGGCAGGCGGGCATCTGGCGGTTCCCGGTCGATGTCCTCAACCAGACCCAGAAAAGCCATGGTGAACGATATGCCAGCGGAATCCGTAATGCCTATGCTATTGACTGGCATCCCGTCGTCAATCAACTGTACATCGTGCAACACGGTCGCGATCAATTGAACCAGCAATGGCCGGAACTCTATAGCGAGGTGATGGGGGCGAAGTTACCGGCGGAAGAGTTTTTATTGATAGATAAGGGCAGTGTACACAGTTGGCCTTATTGTTATTACGATCAGATTCAGTCACTGCGCGTCCTGGCGCCGGAGTACGGCGGTGACAGCGAAAAAGTGGGTGAATGCGACAAGTACCCCTTGCCCCTCGTTGCCTTCCCCGGTCACTACGGACCGAATGACCTGGTTTTCTATGCTGCCGACCAGTTCCCGCATCATTATATTAATGGCGCCCTGATAGCCTTTCATGGATCCTATAACCGTGGTTCCTACGAGCAGGTCGGTTACCAGGTGGTACATGTTCCATTTGACGGTGCGCGCCCTGCCGGCAACTGGGAAGTATTTATCGACGGATTTGCGGGGGACAGGGAGGTACTTGTTCCGGAGGATGCCGAATACCGTCCGACCGGGCTTGCCATCGGACCGGACGGATCGTTGTACGTTTCCGATTCTGTTCAGGGCCGAATCTGGCGAGTGACTTATGTGGGTCAATAAGACAGTTTGTGTTTCCTGGTTGTCCAGGAGTTGACCTGGTGCGCCTGTCACTCCGTTGGAAACTGATACTTTCGATCGTAGGCCCGTTGGTCGTCCTCACCATCCTGGTGATGTGGTTTACGGTCAACAGCCTGTATGAATTTTCCATCGAGCGGGTGCGCGATCTTACCCTGCAACGGGCGCGTGACGACGCCAGCCAACTCGATGCAAGTTTCAGGATAGTGGCACAGGTCGCCCACGCCAATGCCGCGCTGATGGAAAAAACTACCGCGCCAGAAAGAAAATTCATGCGGGAAATTCTGGAAGCCGCCGTAGCGAGCAATTCACTGGTGCATGGCGCCGCAATCCGTTTTAACAATACTTCATCCGGAACCGGGGATGACCCGTTCAATGCCTATGTCTTCCTTGACGAGGGTGAATTGCATTTCCTGGAAGGCGACAGATTGGGAGAGGACTGGCTTTCGCAGAAATACGAGAACAACTCGCCGGGATGGAGTGAGCCTTATCATGAAACGGCAGCCAATGATCGACTGATCGAGCGTTATACCGTACCTTTTTCACGGGAAGATGTATTTCAGGGCATAGTCGCCGTGGATGTGGCACTGGACGTCCTACAATCGCAGGTGATGCGCGAGTATCTCGGCGACCGGTTGTTTATCATTCTCAGTCCTTCCGGCCGGTATATTGCGCATCCTGACCGGGACAAGGTAATGGACGAGACATTGCGCAACCAGGCAAGGATGTCGGGCGATCCGGGCCTTATCAAGCTGGCCGAAGATATGGTGCGCGGTAACAGCGGCGTCATTCGTGTTAAAAACCTGACATCCGGGGTAAATGGGCCCTACTGGATCGCCTATACGCCTATCAGGTCGGCAGGGTGGTCGTTTGCTGCCGCCACGCCAGAGGAGGAACTGCTTGCCTTTGCCAATAAACAGATCGGCCGGGGCGTGATCGGCGTATTAATACTGATTGCACTTGTCATAATTTGTATCCTGTGGGTCGGAACACATATCACCCGCCCGATCACGGAACTTGCAGCAGTAGTATCCGAGGTTGGCCAGGGAAATTTTCATGTCAAGGTTACCGGTACTCAGGCACAGGACGAGGTCGGCGACCTCGCGCGTGCCTTCAATGAAATGGTTCGGCAATTAAACAGGCACATTCATGCGTTGACGACGGAAATTGCTTCCCGCGAGGCTTATGAAAGCGAGATGCGGGTGGCACGCGAGATGCAATCGGCATTGTTGCCATCGGCCCTGCATCCGTTTCCGGAACATCATGAATTCGAACTCAGCGCGGTAAATGCGGCCGCTCGTCATGTGGCTGGTGATTTTTTTGATTATTTTTTTGTCGGGGAGGATGACCTCGTACTGATTATCGCCGATGTTTCCGGCAAGGGTACACCGGCTGCCATCGTCATGGCGGTAACGAGAACAATTATTCGTAACCTGGCCAAATCCGGCGCATCACCGAGTGAGTTATTGACGGAAACCAACCGACTTTTGTTACAGACAGATATCAGTCCCGTCTTCGTGACAATGTTTGTCGCCGTTTATCATCCTTCAAACGGCAGAATCACCTATGCCAATGCCGGGCACCAGCCACCTTATCTGTTATGCAATAACAGCACGCTCAGCAAGTTCGGACAGGCAACGGGAACGATCGTTGGCATGCTGGATGATGCGGAGTATGATGAATGTGAAGCTGAATTACTCGCGGGTGAAGCATTGATTGTCTATACAGACGGCATCCCGGATGCCCGATCACCGGATGGCGTGTTTTACGGCGAAGCACACTTTACCAGCCTGCTGGCCAGTTGTACCGGGATGAATGCCGCTGAAATCTGTGATATTGCGATCAGCGAGATCACTGCATTCCAGGCCAAAAGCCTGGCGGACGATATTACCCTGCTGGTCCTGAAACGGAACCATTAGTCTGTAATGTTGTTCAAATAATCAATGAATACCGTGTTGAAATCCGGGAAATAGCTGGAAATGAGCGTAATGTCGAATCCGGGAAGTATGGCCTCCTTGGGTTCCCTGTCAAGAAGGAAGCGGAACGCCGCCTCGATACATTGTTCAGGTCCGGCATCGGTATTACCGCTTAATTCACGGTATGTTTCGTTCGAGAGAGTGACCTGGTAATGACACTGGTTTCCTTCGTCCGATACTGTCACCGCAAATGTCATCGGGTCATCTGACTGTGTCTGCGTTACCTTTATCATTGGTTATGAAATACTCCCGGGTATTAGCGCGTATGGTTGTCCGCCTGGTCCTGTTCTTTTTTATTGTTATCCCTGTTACGCACGCCGAGGTTTATGTTAACAATTATTATACAGAACCTCCCGGCAGACTTGTCGATATCGGTGGTTACCAGTTGCATATTTCCTGTCTCGGCAAGGGCAGCCCGACAGTTATCCTCGATGCAGGCATAGGCGGGTTTTCACTCGACTGGATCTCTGTGCAGCGGGCACTGGCCGACAAGGTCCAGGTCTGCGCCTATGATCGCGCCGGCTATGGCTGGAGTGATCCGGGCCCGTCGCCACGGTCGACTGACAGGATTGTCGATGAATTACATCGCCTGCTCATCAACGCAGGACTGCAGCCGCCATACGTCCTCGTGGGACATTCCTTTGGCGGTTACAACGTCCAGTATTATGCCAAGCTATACCCCGGGGAAACCGCCGGTCTGGTGCTGGTCGACTCCTCCCATCCGCAACAGGCGGAAAGGCTGCCGGACATACCGGCGCATCGTGAAAAAACCAAGGGTTCGAAGGTCGTAACGCTGTTTCGCGGCCAGTCCTCGTTCAAGTACTACCCGGAAGATGTCCTCCCGCTTCTCATGCATGTGCTCTCATGGCGGAAGATGTATATCACCCAGCGGAGAGAATTCATCAGTTTCACCATGAGTGGTGATCAGGTGGAACATTCCGGCGAGCTACCGGACATGCCCCTGGTCGTGATCACCCGCGGCAAACGAGTATGGCCGGAAGATCCCTATGGCAATATGCTGGAATCCGTCTGGAGCGAGATGCAACGGGAATTATCAAATATGACTCCCAGTGCGCGGCAGATTATTGCCCTGGCAAGTGATCACCTGATTCACCTGGAGCAACCAAGGACCGTAGCATCGGCGATCATGTCTGTGATCGAGGATGCCAGGCGCAGAGGAGAAATAGCTCACTGCCCCGTCGCCCCCTGTCCACCGGGAAACAGGGAAGGCAGCAACGTTAACCGTTAATCGCCAGTAATTCGATATCGAATATCAGCGTCTCGTTCGGTCCGATAACGTCACCGGCACCGCGTTCTCCATAGGCCAGCTTAGACGGAATGTATACCTTCCACTTGGAACCAACGGGCATCTTTGTCAGTGCTTCCTGCCAGCCCTTGATAACCTGGTTGACGGTCAGATCTACCGGTTCGCCCCGTTCATAGGAACTGTCGAATACCTCGCCGTTGATCAGGGTGCCGTGGTAATGCACCTTGACATTACTGTCGCTTTGGGGTTTTTCACCGGTACCTTTCTTGATGACTTTGTACTGCAGACCGCTGTCCAGTTCGACGACATCTTCTTTCTTGCCGTTTTCTTCCAGGAACTTTTCACCGCTGTTCAGGTTATCGTCAGCGCGGGCGGTGCGTTCCTGTTTAAGCTTGTTTTGATAATCGGACAGGACCGTTTTCATTTCTTCA
>DATIPP010000176.1:0-3978 GCA_035471825.1 Gammaproteobacteria bacterium | reverse complement strand
CAGGTAAAATCCTCCCGGTGGGCGTTGTATCCTGAGATGCCCGGCCAGTAGCGGGATCACGACATCAAATTTTTGCCGGTATTGGGCCCGGTTATCCCTGACATGCGTTTCATCCTGCCATGCGAGCGTGCTGGCGGCCTGGGTGAAAGGAGGCATGGCGCAGCCATGGTATGTCCGGTAACGAAGAAAGTCGCGAATCAGGTTCCTGTCTCCGGCGACAAAACCGGAACGCATTCCCGGCACGTTGGATCGCTTGGAAAGGCTGTGAAAGACCACGCAGCGGTTGAAGTTATCCCGGCCGAGGTGATGGGCAGCCTGCAAGAGACCGACCGGTGGACTTTCCTCGTCAAGGTAGATTTCCGAGTAACATTCATCAGCGGCAATAATAAAATCATGTTTATCGGCAAGTTCCAGCAGGTATCCTAGCGTTGCCTGATCCAGAACGGCACCGGTCGGGTTTCCGGGCGAGCAGAGATAAAGTAACTGGCAACGATTCCAGGTTTTATCCGACACGTCCTCAAACACCGGCATGAAATTATTTTCTTCCAGGCAATTGATATAACCGGGTTCGGCACCGGCAAGTAATGCGGCCCCTTCATAAATCTGGTAGAACGGGTTGGGCATGAGCACGATCGGCACCTGTTGTTGATTTGAAATCAGGCACTGTGCAAATGCAAAGATCGCTTCCCGGGTACCGTTGACCGGTAAAATATGTTGTTCCGGGTCAATACTGTTATCGGGGAGTCCAAAACGTTTCTTCAACCACCCGGCAATGCTTTGCCGCAGTTCATCAGTACCGCGGGTTTTGGGATAGGAGCTGGCGCTTTGCAGGTGTTCGGCCAGTGCCTCGATGATAAAGGCCGGTGTGGTATGTTTCGGTTCACCAATTGACAAATCGATGGCGCGTTTGTCTTCCGGCGGCTTCGCATCCCTGAACAACTGCCCCAGTTTTTCAAAAGGGTAGGGATGCAGGCGTCTGAGTCCGTCGTTCATTTTTCAGAGGGTATTCGGGTTGGGGCAGTGGAACGGGTAGTATAGGCTATCCGGCAATGTCAACCAAAAACACACCCGCTCTCCTGCCGGTAATCAGTTGCCTTGTCGCCGCCACGCTCTGGGGAGTGTTGTGGTATCCCATGCGCCTGCTGGAATCCCTGGGCGTCCCCGGTTTATGGGCTACCCTGATGATTTATGTGGCGGCTTTAATACCATTATTGCCTGCATTCTGGGACCGCCGTCACGATTGCCGGAACCAGGGCGGGAACCTGATCGTTATCGCCGTATTCTCGGGTTGGACCAACCTGGCATTCATCCTCGCCCTGCTGGAAGGCACCGTCGTGCGGGTACTGTTGCTGTTTTACCTGTCACCGGTTTGGACGGTCATACTGGACTGGATTATTTTGCGGGAATATTTGAAACTGATGTCGGCGATCACCGTGATGATTGCCATGACCGGTGCCATCATCATGCTTTGGCCCGGTGAAGCGGAGATGTTCTGGCCACTGCATGTCGCCGACTGGCTGGCGATCTCCGCCGGCATTGCCTTCGCAGTGATGAATGTCTTCCTGCGCCGATCAGGTGATATACCCTTGATTGTCAAGATGGTGCCTGCCTGCGTGGGTGTTATCGTGCTGGCTGCGGCCGGCCTGGTATTGCTTGGGCCGGCGTTGCCGACACTTACGCCGGAAACCATACTGCTTGCATTCGCAGTCGGCGGCATCGGCATCATCGCCATGACCTATACCGCGCAATACGGAGTAACACATATGCCGGTACACCGTTCCGCCGTGATATTCCTGTTCGAGATTGTCGCCGGCGCCGTATCCGCCGCGCTCCTGACAGACGAGATAATGACACCGCGTGAATGGTTCGGCGGTTTGCTGGTGATCATCGCCGCCTGGTTGACGGCCACCGGCAACCTGGAAAGCCGCGAGGGATGATTCCCCAAGTCGAAGTGGCCGGCGACATGCGGTATGCTGTGCCGCTTTTCGGATTTTTGGCGGATAAATAACAACGAACATACCGAGAAACAATGACCAGGCAAATATTAATGCTTCCCGGCGATGGTATCGGCCCGGAGATCATGGCGGAAGCCGAGCGGGTGCTGCAGGTTCTCGTCGACAGGCATGGACTGGATGCCGAATGGCGTTATGGCCTGATTGGCGGGCATGCCTATGATGTGGCGGGTCATCCGTTGCCGGGCGAGACGCTGGTGACCGCCAATGAATGTGACGCCGTGTTGCTGGGTGCCGTTGGCGGCGCCAAATGGGAATCGGTCAAACGTTCACTGCGACCGGAGCGTGGTTTACTCGCAATCCGGTCCGGGATGGATTTATATGCCAACCTGCGGCCGGCATTGTCTTATACTGAACTGGCCGAGGCCTCGACCCTCAAGGCCGAGGTCATATCCGGCCTGGACATTATGATCGTGCGTGAACTGACGGGCGGCATCTATTTCGGTGAACCGCGCGGTATCGAGGTACGTAAAGACGGTGTTCGTGAAGGATTCAATACCCTGCGCTACAGTGAACCGGAGATCGAACGGATAGCTCGCATGGCTTTTTCCATCGCGGGCAAAAGGAACGGCCGCGTGTGTTCAATCGACAAGTCCAATGTGTTGGAGGCTACTGAACTCTGGCGTGAAGTTGTAACGCAGGTGGGACGTGATTACCCGGACATTTCCCTGCAACATATGTATGTCGACAATGCCGCCATGCAACTGGTGCGCGATCCGAAACAATTTGATGTGATTGTCACTACCAATCTGTTTGGTGATATCTTGTCTGATCTGGCGGCCATGTTAACCGGATCGATCGGGCTTTTGCCGTCGGCTTCCCTGAATAAAGAGGCACGAGGTATCTATGAACCCGTACACGGTTCCGCTCCCGACATCGCCGGCCAGGACAAGGCCAACCCGTTGGCAATGATCCTCTCGGCTGCCATGATGTTGCGTTATTCGCTTGGGGAACCGGATCATGCGGACAGGATTGAACGGGCAGTCAAGGAAGTACTGATTGAAGGTTACCGTACCGCGGACATCCATACCGAAGGGATGCGCAAGGTGGGAACGCGCGAAATGGGCGAGGCAGTAATCGAGGCACTTGAGAAGTAACAACAGAACTGAGTGATGAGTTGTCGGCGTTGTTTTACCTTAGAACTTTCATCTACCTATTAAAGCAGGAAAACTATGAGCAAGAAGTTTAATGTGGCCGTCGTCGGGGCAACCGGTGCGGTGGGTGAAGTCATGTTGTCGATACTGGCGGAGCGCGGGTTTCCCGTGGACAAGATCCATGCGCTTGCTAGCAGCCGTTCCGAGGGGAAACGGGTTCCGTTCGGTGACGGTGAAATCGTGGTGGAAGACCTGGAAGGATTCGATTTCAATGGCATCGATATCGGGCTTTTCTCTCCGGGGGCGAGTGTGTCGGACATCCATGCACCGCGTGCTGCAGAAGCAGGTTGCGTGGTGGTGGATAACACATCGCGTTTCCGCTATGAAAAAGATATCCCGCTGGTGGTGCCGGAGGTCAATCCGCACGCCATTGCGGACTACACCAATCGCGGCATCATCGCCAATCCCAATTGCTCGACTATCCAGATGGTCGTTGTGTTAAAGCCGATCCATGATGCTGTCGGCATCGAACGCCTCAATGTCAGCACATATCAGGCCGTATCCGGTACCGGCAAGGAAGCGATCGAGGAACTGGAGCAACAAACCGCCGCGTTGCTGAACGGCAAACCGATCAGTTGTGAAGTGTATCCCAAACAGATCGCCTTCAATGCATTACCGCACATAGATGATTTCCAGGACAACGGTTACACCAAGGAAGAGATGAAGATGGTGTGGGAAACGCACAAGATAATGGAAGATGAATCCATCCTGGTAAACCCGACTGCGGTTCGGGTACCGGTATTCTACGGTCACTCGGAAGCCGTACATATCGAAACACGGGACAAGTTGAGCGTGGAAGATGCTCGGGATTT
>DATIPP010000175.1:0-2270 GCA_035471825.1 Gammaproteobacteria bacterium | reverse complement strand
AAGATTTTCGAAACCATACTGGAAGATTTCACTTTTCGCGTGCCCTACTCCGATGTCACGGCAAACGCCAGGCACATTGCCAGGGAAATCGAAAAATACGTCAAGTCGACGAAAAAAACCCGGATGGACGAGTACCTGCGGTTTGAATTCATCGACACCTTTTTCTACCAGTCGGCCCGCGCCTATATGATCGGACGTATCATTATGCGAAACGGCATATCGCCCATCGTCATCGCCTTCAAAAATACCGGCAAAGGCATCGATGTCGATGCTGTGCTGTTGTCGGAAGACGAGGTCAG
Source organism: Gammaproteobacteria bacterium (assembly GCA_035471825.1). GTDB lineage: Bacteria > Pseudomonadota > Gammaproteobacteria > Eutrophobiales > Eutrophobiaceae > DATIPP01. The sequence continues at coordinate 1,971 of DATIPP010000175.1, read as the reverse complement.
CATCGCGTTCAGCTATACGCGTTCCTACTATTTCGCCGACCCGAATTCCGTCGTGGGCACGGTGCATTTCATTCATTCGATCCTGCCGAAAAAACCGATCGACGAGCTTTATACCGTGCTGGGTCGGCTGCGCCAGGGGAAGACGGAACGATACCGGATATTTTCACGTCACCTGCAAAACACCCGCGACAAGTTCGTGCACACCGAGGGTGACAAGGGCCTGGTCATGATCGTGTTCACATTGCCCTCCTATGATCTCGTCTTCAAGGTCATGCGTGACAAGTTCGGCTATCCCAAGACCATCAGTCACGAAGATGTCATCGAGAAATACAAGATGGTTTCCAAGCACGACCGGGCCGGGCGCCTGATTGACACCCAGGAGTTCCGGCGACTGGAACTGCCGATCAACCGCTTCTCGAAAGAACTGCTGGATGAACTACTGGAAGAGGCCGCCAACACGGTAAGCATCGTGGATGACCAGTTGATGTTCGAGCATGTCTACATCGAGCGCCGGGTAAAACCGCTCAACCTGTATATCAAGACCGACGACCGCAAAAAAGCCAAGCTCGCCATCCTCGATTACGGCCAGTGCATCAAGGACCTTGCCCGGACCAACATCTTTCCCGGCGATCTGCTGTTGAAGAACTTTGGCGTGACAAGGCACCAGCGGGTCATTTTTTACGACTATGACGAGGTCATGCTGATCACTGACTGCAATTTCCGCGACATCCCGGAACCGGAAGACGATATGGACGAACTACGATCGGACACCTGGTACTTCGTCGGGGAGAATGACCTGTTTCCGGAGGAATTCATCAAGTTCCTGTCCATGGACCGCGAGTTGCGCGAGCTCTTCCTGGATGTTCACGGCGACCTGCTGACGGCGGAATACTGGCGCAAGGTCCAGGCCATGCACCGCTCAGGGAAGGTCTCCGTCGTCGTGCCCTATTTCCGGCCGACCCTGCCCGAATCCGAAGAGGAAATCCCGAAAAAGCGGTCCGCCGGAACCGCGACAAGCTAGACAATTATTTGGTATGCTGTCCTGCTAATTTCAATACATGGCTATGAGCATGGAAAAGAACAAGGGCAATATACTGGTTTACACGTTAATCGTTGTTTTATTGCTGGTTATCCTGTTGGCAGTCACCAATCCCGGCAACGATCAACATATCCAGGCCATCGAGGATAATCTCGCGCAGGAGGAGACCCTGTCCGGACTGGTAAACCGCGGCGTTCTGGTGTTTGACCCGCCTGCATACCATTCGGCGATTATCGTTTCCTATACAAAACGCAAGGACAAGCTGGCAACTATCGGGGCCCTGGGATATGTCTGGGTGGATGAAAATGCATTCAGGGAAATTAAATAGATAAATAATTGCATTAATAAATTAACCGGTTACGACATATTTACGTAACTGTTTCTCAACAGTTTCATATTCATACAGGTTGAATCTGATTATCTTGTATCAATGGATACCGTAATATTATTGTCAGGACGAGAGTCGCGTGATAATAAAATTTTCATCTTACTTAAATTATAAATTTCAGGAGGCATTATGACCACTATTTATCCCACCTTGGAAATTCCACAAACCCTGGCTGCCGGTCCGGGTCCGGGTAATACCGATCCCCGGGTGCTGGAACGTTTCTGCAAAACCGGCGTTGCCGACCACATGCAAAAAGACGTCCTGCGGGGCATGGTCGAGGCCAAGGAGATGCTGCGTACTGCATGGGGCACGAAAAACATCTATACCTTCGGTGTCGGCGGCACGGGCTGGAGCGGCCTGGATTGCGCTTTTGCACCGATCCTCCCGGGCGACAAGGTCGTGGCCTTTGTCAACGGGACATTCAGTGGTATCGATGGCCTGAACGTCCGCATGAAAGCCGCAACACTTGAAGAATTGTCAGCCAATTCACTGGATCCGAAACCGGCCAGCGTCAAGATTGTAGAAGTGCCTCACGGTGAATCCG
>DATIPP010000174.1:0-10983 GCA_035471825.1 Gammaproteobacteria bacterium | reverse complement strand
GGATAAAAAAATAGTCCGTGATCAGTGTTATTAATTAATACTACTGACCACGGACAATTGACTAATGTAACTTCATCCGCGGTTTTGCGCGGCGCGTCAGGACGTTGGCAATGGTGTTCAACACCACGCGTAAAAAACCGTGTAATGCCAGCTGGTGCATTTTATACAGCGAGGTGTAGACAAGGCGGGCAAACACTCCCTCGATCATGATATTAGTTGACAACTTCCCGCTCAGGTTGCCCATCAGGTTTCCGACCGTGGAATAACGGCTCATACTGATCAATGAGCCATAATCGACGTAGGTGTATGTCGGCAGGTCTCTATTGCCTTTAATCCGCTTCAGCATGGATTTGTACAACATAGAGGCCTGCTGGTGTGCGGCCTGTGCCCGGGGTGGGACAAGACTGCCGTCATACGGACAGGCAGCGCAGTCTCCGAAGGCAAATATATTTTCATCCCTGGTCGTTTGCAGTGTCGGCTGAACCACCAGTTGGTTGATTTTGTTGGTTTCGAGCCCCTCCAGCTCATTCAGGAAATCCGGCGCCTTGATACCTGCGGCCCAGACTTTCATCTCGGCCGGTATGAAATTGCCGGTATCGGTGTGGAATCCTTCTGCCGTAGCCTCGGTAATCCGCTGACCGGTGATTACATCGATATCCAGGCGTTCGAGGGATTTCGTCGTCTGACGGGACAGGCGTTCGGGCAATGCCGGGAGGATTCGATCGCTGGCCTCGACAATCACGATGCGGACATCACGTTTCGGATTGATGGTATCGAGGCCGTAATTGACCAGTTGCCGTGCCGATTCGTGTAATTCCGCCGACAACTCCACGCCGGTGGCCCCGGCCCCGGCGATGGCGATATGCAACTGGCCTTCCCTGAGCGGTTCCGACTGGGTATGGGCCGTGTAGCATTGCCTCAGGAACAACTGGTGAAAGCGATCGGCCTGTTGCCGCGTGTCGAGGAACTGGCAGTGTTCCTTGACACCGGGTATCCCGAAATCATTGGTGACACTGCCGACCGCCATAATTAACGTGTCATACCGGAATGTACGGCGCGGAATATATTCCCTGCCTTCCTCGTCCAGGGTGGGCGCGGTGGTGACCTCCTGTTTTTGACGATCCAGTCCGTCCATGCGGCCGAGCCGGAAACGGAAATGATGCCAGTGTGCCTGCGCCATATAGCTCAATTCATCTTCATAGGAATTCAGGGAACCGGCTGCGACTTCATGCAGGAGGGGTTTCCACAGGTGGGTCAGGACACAATCGATTAACGTGATTTCAGCCTTGTTCTTTTTGCCAAGTTTGTTTCCCAATCGTGTGGCCAGTTCCAGGCCACCGGCGCCGCCACCGACAATGATGATATGATGCAGGTCTGTCTTGTCACTCATTACAAGAATTGTTTAGATCGGGTGAGCTTGAAAATTCAAAACAGTATCATACATTTTTTGCGGGCGTTATTGTGAAAAACATCGTTGTCCGCGTGGAGGTTTTTTGTGGAAGAATCAACACGAACCGAACTTGAGGCGGCTGCTTTCCGGGCGTTGGTCTCACACCTTAGAGAACATACCGAAGTACAGAACATTGACCTTATGAATCTGGCCGGCTTCTGCAGGAACTGCCTGTCCAAATGGTATCTTGCAGCGGCCGAGGAACGGGGTATCGACATGGACTATGACAAGGCCCGGGAGATTATTTACGGCATGCCCTACAGTGAGTGGAAGGAAAAATATCAGAAATAATTTGGCGGCGGGCATTAGTCACTGGTTTGTTGTTGACAGGATCCTGGAATTATCTGACGAGTGAATATTTATCCAGTTTGCTTTCCAGATACTACCCGCCGGCCACTATGAACCACTTACAATCGACAAGTGATTAAAATCAATAGATCATCTCGATTTTATATCCTTTTTCTGCCAGCCTGTTCAACAGACCTTTTTTGTCAGGCAAGTGTAATGCACCTACGGCGATAAAGGCACCGCCGTCCTGCAAATATGGTTCGATACGCTTCAGCATGGTGTTATTTCGACCATATAATACGGCATCCATGAATCGATCAAACACGGCCTCGTCGTAATGCGGCTGTTCATTGAACAACACTATACCGGCGAGGTCCCTGTTGATATAAAGGTGCAACAATTCCAGGGCGCCATGCAGAATTTCACCGCGGTTGCAGACAGTGTTATTCAATATTTCAATCTGGTCACTCCGGCTCAGGTTTTCCAGGGCGTCAAGCAATTCATCCATGCGTTCGATTCCGGTGACAGGGATACCATGTGCCAGGGCAAGTTGCCGGATATTGGCATCCTGTGTCGGTGCACGTACCGGTTTGGGCCGGCCGAGGAGTGTGAATGCAGCCCAGGGTTTTACTTTGTCAATCCTGTTTTTCTCAATGCCGTATTCAGGCAACAGGGTTTCGATGCGTTGATAAATGGAGTCGTCCACCATCTGTCGCAGGCTGCTGTCGTTCTTGAAATAGATGGATTCGTTGAATATGCGGTTGGCTTCCTCGTCCGACACCACCTCCATCACCAGCCTGTTACTGTTAATGAGTGCGAGCCTCACTTTTGGCGGCAAGCCGGTAACAAGGCGGTCCTGCGAATGCATGGTCCCGAAGATATAACTGCTGTTGCCTGATGAAGTTTCGATCTTCCATAAAAGTCCTTTTCCATAAGGTATACTGTCGCGGTCTTTCTGCGGCCCGGTGGTATCAGTCTGTTGACTGTCGTATCGGGCACAGAATTCCGGCTTGCCTTCACTCGCATAAGCAGGCAAGTTAAGTAACAATAACCATAAAAAAAATACGGGTATTTGAATCATTCTCCTCAAACCAGACTCCACTGACAGGTATCGGTATTACCATGATGTTCGGCTGTGAAAACACTTTTTTATGCAGCAAACATTGGCTGATGGCCGTAATTGCATTATGCCTGTTCTCGACGGGATGTGTGAAGTACGACTATACGGCGAAACCAGTCGATACCGATCAACATGCTGAATCATATGTTAATCGTCAGCTCGATGACCCGGGATTACGTGAATTCATGGATGAGTATGGTTATGCTACAGGGGAATGGCCCAGGAAATCATGGGATCTGCATGGATTGACACTGGCAGGATACTATTTCAATCCAAAAATACAGGTGGCGATTGCCAGGCACAACAAGTCACTGGTCAATGAAGAAGTCGCCGGTATCTACCCGAACCCCGGCATACAGATTCCATTCGAACATCACAGCGATACTTCTGGCGGCGTTTCTCCCTGGTTGATAGGCATCGTTCTTGACTTCGTGTTTGAGCGCAGCGCCAAACGCGATGCGAGAGTCGAGCATGCACGCGCTGAAAGTGATATTACGAAGATCGAAATCCTTAAAAGCGCATGGCAGATTTACAAGTCCGTCAGGCAGTCCTATCTTGACTTTTTCGTTGCCGTGTCGATCAGGGAGTTTTTGCAACGGAAACATGAAGTCGTCGAGGAGATTGTGAATATCCTCTCCAGGAGTTTTGAACTGGGACAAACCAGCGAGTTTGAGCTCAATACCATGCGGCTTGAACTGCAAAAGGTAAGACTTGAACTGGTGAACCAGGATGTCCTCATAACAGACACGCTGCACAAACTTGCCGGTGAAATCGGTGTTCCTGTGTCAGCCATAAATGGAGTGAACCTTGATTTTTCCGAAATCGATCAATACCTGGACAGCGATGAATTAAATGACCTGAAGTTGCAGAAAATTGCATTGACGCACAGGCTGGATATGCAACAGGCCTTGTCGGAATATGCCGCCTTTGAAGCCGCATTAAAACTTGAAATTGAAAAACAATACCCGGATGTGAACCTCAGTCCGGGATTTGTTTTCGATCAAAATGATAATATCTGGGCGCTGGGTGCATCATGGGTATTGCCTTTGCTTCATCCTTCAAACGAAGGCCCTGTCAAGCTTGCACTGGCGGACAGGACGATTAAGCAGGCTGAAATCATCTCCTTGCAATCTGGCATCATAAATGAAATAAAACTTGCGGATTCGAGGCTTGAGTCAACGGGCATCGCCCTGGAAGAGGCGCAATTATTGATGCAGGAAGCTCTTGAGAGAAACCGACAGATGGAAAAACAGTATGACCTTGGCCAGATAAATACGCTCGTAGTGCTTCGTAACAAACTGGAGTTGCTTTCCATTGAACGCGCACTGGAGGAGATCGAGGTCAATGTTATCAATGCTGCCTTTGATTATGAAGATGTCATCCAGTATCCATTGCTGGATATACCCGGATATCAGCTGTATACCGATATGAAAACGAATACGCCGGAAACGAATAATGAAAATTATTAATGCATTATTGGTATTGATTGTACTCATAGTCGGCATCGCCGGTATTGCATATTTGATGAAAACCGGAATAGTTGAAGAACTTGTGACAGAAAACACTGCAAACGGCGATGATGATGACGGGACCCCGGAAGAAGACAGGATTCACATAATTGGAGGTTACAAGGCCATCGAACTGGATGAAGAACAACTGGAGACTGTTGGCCTGTCAACGGCACGGCTTACGGGCATGAATTTCAGGCCGGAGTTTTCCGCTTACGCCCGGGTTGTCGACATTGCTCCGCTTGTCTCACTCAGAACAGAATATAAAAACCTGCGTGCAGAGAAAAAGATAGTAGAAAATGCATTGCAGAGTCTGCGGGCAAATTTGCGCAGGGCAAGAGCACTGCATGAAGCAAGGAGTCTTTCAACCAGGGAGCTGGAAAGGGTTCGCGCCGAGGTCGATCAGAAGATTGTGGAATTGAATGCGATGAACACCCGTATAGAAAGCCTGGTTTATAAAATTCATTCGGAATGGGGAGAGGTCATTGGTGATATCGCCCTGAATCCTGAAAAGCAGGCTGCATTTGACAGGCTTGCGATGCACAGGGACGCCCTTGTTATGTTGTCATTACCAAAAGACAAAACATTAACCAATACCGGGCAAGGCGTATTTATCAGCCATACCAGTCACCGTGAAGATGCGATACCGTCTACATATATCGACCAGGCAAAAAAGGCGGGAAATCCCTTATACGGGGAGAGTTATTTCTATCTGCTTGAATCCGGAAAAATCCGCCCCGAGATGCGTTTGTTTGCCTGGATTGAGGAGAGTGATGAAACAATGACCGGTTTATTCGTGCCGGAAGAAGCGGTCGTGTGGTATGCCAATAAACCCTGGGTTTACATACAACATGAAGATAATCTGTTCATTCGGAAACCACTCTCGAATGCCGTAAAGATAGAAAAAGGATGGTTTCTTTCTGACGGGATTGGTGCTGACGATCAAGTTGTAGTCAGTGGAGGACAGACACTGCTTTCTGAAGAATTCAAGTGGGCCATACCCGATGAAGATGCGGATTAGAACCTGTCTCACCATTCCCCACGAACCGCATTGCAGTGTTCCAGGTTCGCGATCAAGGCGCGAGGCGCAGGGGTGTCAGGTACCCTGGCGCCAAGCCGATTCATCCAGCAATCAGGGCAGAGCGCGGGTCTGGAGCGGGCAATCCGCAGGGACAGGGTATTTGCGGGGCATCCCGGCGTTACGCGTCGTTCCTCGCGCTACCGCCACAAACGCTACTGTCGCGGCCGTGCGTAATGATGAGATAGGTTCTACCTGATAGCATGCTTGCACCTCTCGTCCGGTTCTCCATTAATTATCGCGTTGTTGTTATTGCAGTAGCAACATTACTGATGTTGTTCAGCATATATCGCCTCTCGCGTGCCGGCCTGGACATTTTCCCTGAATTTTCCCCGAATCTGATCGTGGTACAAACCGAGGCGCCGGGTTATTCCACTGAACAGGTTGAAGTACTGGTAACGAGGCCTATCGAAACGACATTGTCCGGCCTGATCGGCATCGATCATGTCCGATCCGAATCTATTCAGGGGCTGTCAGTCGTCAATATCTATTTTGAAGAAGATACGGATATCTACCGTAACCGCCAGCTTGTAACCGAGCGGCTTTCCGGGCTGACCAACCTGTTGCCGGAAGGGGTCGGTCCGGCAGCGCCGCTTCCCATGGCTTCCTCTTCTGCCACTATTCTGACAATGGGCGTGACGTCACCCAGTAAAACCATGATGGAATTGCGCAGTATCGTGGATTGGAACCTGGTGCCGACAATATTGAGTGTCCCCGGCGTTGCGGACGTCAACGTTTTCGGCGGAGAGATCAAACAACTGCAGGTTCAGATAAACGAACAAAAGATGAAACAGTATGACCTGGGTATTAACGATATTGCAGAAGCAGCAAAACGTGCCACCGGTATATTCGGTGTCGGTTTCATAGAAAATGAAAACCAGCGATTGACGCTGACTATCAGTGGCATGCCAAGGTTCCGTGATGAACTGGCAAACGTCGTTATCAGGCACGTAGATGGTGCCAGCATTACCCTGGGAGATGTTGCCGTCATTGATTATGGCGCGGAACCGCCCTTCAGCAAAGCTGCGATTATGGGTGAACCCGGCGTGGTTATCATGGTGATAGGCCAGTACGGGGCAAATACGCTTAATGTTTCCAATGCAGTGGAAAAGGCGATAAGTGGTCTGGACGAGATTTTTTCCGAAAATGATATCAAGTTACACCCGACCCTGTTTCGTCCGGCCAATTATATAGAACGTTCCGTTGCGAGTATCAGCGGTCATCTGCTGGTCGGTGGTCTGTTTGTCATTTCAGTGCTGGTGGTATTCCTGTTTAATTTCAGGACTGCTTTCATATCTGTCATGGCGATTCCCTTGTCGCTTCTGACGGCAATACTGATCCTGCTGGAGCAGGGCGTGAACCTGAATATCATGGTTATCGGCGGACTTGCCATTGCACTCGGGGAAGTAGTGGACGATGCAATTATTGATACGGAAAACATATTCAGGCGCCTGCGACAAAACAGGCTTTTGTCGCGGCCGCTGCCGCTGAAAGATGTCGTGTTCAATGCATCCATGGAAGTCAGGGGTTCTGTCGTTTATGCCAGTTTTATTGTGGCACTGGTCTTTGTGCCGTTATTGCATTTGAGCGGTATTACGGGGCGGCTTTTCGAGCCGCTCGGCATGGCTTATATCCTTTCCATCATGATGTCGTTACTGGTTGCCCTGACAGTAACGCCTGCCCTTTGTTACATCCTGTTGGCGAAAAAAGACCTGAAAAATATCGAGCCACCACTGATCCGGTTTTTGCAACCTTTTTATGCGCGTTCACTTGACCTGATTTCCCGCGCTCCCTATCTGGTCATGGTTATAACACTGCTGTTTTGCCTGGCCGGCATTTCAGTACTACCCGGTGTGGGCGGGCAGTTTATCCCCAACCTTCGCGAGGGCCATTACATTGTCCACACATCCAGCATATCCGGCACTTCACTGGATGAATCAATCCGGGTGGGTAACCAGCTGACCAGGGCGTTTCTGGACATACCGGGGGTTATTTCCGTTTCACAATGGGCGGGCAGGGCGGAACGTGGCGCCGACACCTTCGGCAGTCATTACAGTGAGTTTGAAGTGGACCTGGCTTTTGACTTGAGTGGCAGTGAACAGCAGGCAGTACTGGATGAAATCCGTGATATTCTTGAATCCTATCCGGGTATCCGCTACGAAGCCTATAATTTTTTATCGGAACGCATTTATGAAACCATATCGGGCTATACCACGCCGGTTGTTGTGAATGTTTACGGAAACGATCTGGACGCTTTGGATCGAAAAGCAACAGAAGTTGCCTCCGTCATGAAATCTATCGAAGGTGCAAGCAGCGTACAGGTGCAATCATCATCGGCAACCCCGTTGCTGCAAATTGCATTGAACCTGGACAAGCTGAAGGAGCATGGTCTCACACCTGTCGGTGTGGCGAACAGCATCAAGATAGCTTTCGAGGGATTGACAGTGGCCAAGTACCAGGAAAACAACCGGATATTCGATGTAGCAGTCACCCTGCCGTCTGACAAGCGACAAACACCGGCGGATGTCCGCAATTTACCACTTAAAACCCCTGGTGGACTGTTATTGACATTGGATGACGTCGCCGATATTCGCCAGCAGAGTGGACGCTACAATATCCTGCACCAGGACGGCCAACGCCTCCAGAGCATAACAAGCCATGTTGTCGGCCGTGATATCGTCGGCTTTATGAATGAACTGGAAGAAACCGTCCTCGAGAAAGTTAATTTTACAGCAGAGCTTTATCCGGAATTCACCGGCGCTGCGATCGAGCAGGCAAAGGCACGTGAAGAACTGATTATCCTTTCTTCCCTCGTAATGGCTATTGTTTTAATGCTGGTGTACATGGCAATCGGCAGTCTCAGGCATGTACTGTTGATGCTGATCAATCTGCCGTTTGCACTGGTTGGCGGCGTGGTCGCCGTACTATTTACCGGAGGAACACTGTCCGTTGGTTCCCTGGTCGGATTTGTCACACTATTCGGTATTACCATTCGAAATTCGATCATGCTTGTCTCTCACTATCAATACCTGGTTGAGCGTGAAGGGTTATCCTGGAACCTGGATGTCGCCATCAAGGGTGCCCAGGAACGCCTGCCATCGATATTGATGACGGCACTGGTTACTGCTCTGGCGATGTTACCGATCGCCATTGACAGCGATAATCCCGGCCGGGAGATTATGGGCCCCATGGCCACTATCATCATCGGCGGGTTGGCCTCGTCTACCATCCTGAACCTGCTGATCATGCCGACGGTGATGTTGCATTTCGGGCGATTTAAAAAAGCAGGATTGACGGATTATCCCTGAACAGTGAGATTGCTACCTAAAATGCATCTGGTGGTTGCATATTAAAGAATGCCACACACGACATTTATCCGGTTAATGGATATTCAAGGTTTTTTTAATTAAACTTTTTATTAATTGTTTTAACAGGAACCTGGATGCGTAAAAAGGATCGAGTGCATGAAAATTCTTATAATCGATGATTCAAAAGATTTCCGTGCACTTGCACGATTGTATCTTTCCAAGGAACTTCCGGAAGCTGAAGTCACGGAATACGAGATCGAGAATCTGGGCAAGCCGGGCAGTGATTTTAACTGGGCAGAATATGATGTTGTCTTGCTGGATTACAACCTGGGTGGTGGTGAGGATGGTTTCACCTGGTTGAAGGAATTCAAGTATAAACCGGGTTTTCCGCCCACGATTATCCTGACCGCGGAAGGTGACGAATACATCGCCGTCAAGGCGATCAAGCTCGGTGCAGCCGACTACATGAACAAGATCGATGTCTCGCCCAAACGGCTCGCTGAGGTAGTCCGGGAAGCCATCGAGTATACTGATGATAAGATCGCCCGCGAGAAACAGGTCAGGGACGAAGATGAACATGTCCTGCAGGAAATCTATCGGAACAAACCGGCGCCCGCGAAAGAGACGAAACTTGAAAGCGGTTACAAATTTGTCCGGCTGATCGGACAGGGCGCGATGTCGAAAGTATATCTTGCAGAACGTTTGTCCGATCGATTATCACTGGTTTTGAAGATTATACGAATCACCGATTCTACCAATGAAAAATCCATCCAGCGGTTTATCCGGGAAGCCGAGTTAATTGCGGGGCTTAGCAGTCCGTTTGTCGTCAAGATATTCGATCATGGACTTACCAATTCCGAGGGTTTCATCGCCATGGAGTTTTTTTCCCGCGGTGATTTAAAGCAAAGAATGGAATTAAAGCTTGAACCTGAAATCGTCATTAATTATATGACCCATATCGTCTACGGGCTGGAGGCCATACATAATATCGGTATTATCCACCGTGACCTCAAACCTGCCAATCTGATGTTCCGTGGTGATGACAGTCTTGCACTGGCTGATTTCGGAATATCCAGGCGCATTGATGATGATTCAGATTTAACCACTGCCGGACAGATCCTGGGAACGCCGCATTACATGAGTCCCGAACAGGGTGAAGGCAGACCTATAGATCAACGCGCCGATATCTACAGTGCCGGAATACTCTTTTATGAACTGTTGACCCGGGAAAAACCGTTCAAGGCCAATACACCCATGGCGCTGATTTATCAGCATGTACATGCCGATATTCCGAAACTGCCGGAAAAATTCTCGAATTTCCAGGAAATCATTGATCGCACCATGGCCAAGCACCCTGAAGACCGGTACCAGACTGCCAGGGAACTGATCGAAGTACTCGAAGAGGAAGAACGAAAGTTCACCACGTGATTCCGGCGATATGTGGTGTCGATTATCCGCTGATCCCAGACTCATCCCTGGTTTCGAGTTTGTCCAGCCACCATTCAGCCTGTTGCCGGGTACTGTCATAACCCAATGCCTTGTTCAGGGCCTTGCGTGAACGACTGGAATCCTCAAGATGATACGCCGCTATACCGGCCAGCAATGTAGCGTTGGCCTGATTTTCAAAATCATCATCGTCGATTACTTTTTCCAGTATTTCGATACAATCCTGCCACCGTTCCAGTTCAAAATAGATTTGTCCGAGACGATAGTAAACGGCGGTGTCATTGCTGATATCTGCAAGTTGTTTCAGTGTTGCGGCGGCCCGTTCAGTTTCCTGCGCCAGTTGCCAGCTGTTTGCCAGCAATTCCAGGTTGTCACGGTTTTTCCCGATCTCGTTATTATCGATTTTTTCCTGCAACAGTTTTGCCGCCTTGAAAGGAAGATCTTCCTGCAGATACATTTGCGCCAGTTGAATGATTTCCTCCTTTTCCAGGATTCCCTTTTCAAGGGCCAGTTCCATGACTGCAAGTGACTGTTTGTTCCTGTCCAGCTGCTGGTAAACACCGACCAGTTGTAGCCAGTAATCCCTGCTTTCCGGATAGCGTTCAAGCATTTCAGTTAAAAGATCCGCAGCGTTCCTGAAATCCTTGAGTTCAAAATATGCGGCCAGCAAAAGGTCAAACCATGGTTTCTCCGGCTTGTCCGACCGGTCTATCGCGGTCTGGATATGCGGGATGAGGCTTCGGAAATCATTCAGTTGATAATATGCCGTTGCCGCCAGTACATGT
>DATIPP010000173.1:0-3551 GCA_035471825.1 Gammaproteobacteria bacterium | reverse complement strand
ATCGGCCTTGATCATGACAAACGGTTCACACTTGACGTCGTATTCGTCGTATTTTTTCTGGATAGCGGTAATCAGCGCCTCGACATTTTTGTACAGGCAATCGTTTCCTTCACGGTTCATGAAATCGATTTCGCCGCAATTCCTGAACAGGGGATCGATTAACCAGGGATCGAGATCAATATGCCGGGCGAATTCCTCCGAGACCTGCTGGTAATGGCCGAAATGAACAGACTTGGATCGGTGCGTCCAGCCCATGCCCGGTGACGGCGTTATGATCTGCTCGATCCCGTCAAGTAATTCCGGCGGCCCGGACGAGAGATCATTATTCAACAGCACCAGTTGCGGATCGAAGTCATCCAGTCCGATCCGGTTGCCTTCCCGGACCAATGGTTCCAGTTGCAACGTGCGGCCCGAATCAAGATCAATGGTGCTTACTTCCCTTATCTCGTCGCTCATGCTGCCGATACGCACCATGAATCCGGCCTTTTCGATCAGTTCCTGCAATGCCGCCAGGCTTTCCAGGTAATATTTATTGCGCGTGTGGCTCTCGGGAATAATGAGGATATTGTCGATGTGATCGCCCAGCCGTTCGACCGTCAATTGCGCCGCCTGGATACAAAGTGGCTGAAAGGCGGGATTGAGATTATTGAACCCGGCTGGAAACAGGTTGGTGTCAACAGGAGCGATCTTGTAACCCGCATTGCGAATATCGACCGACGAGTAAAACGGTTCCGTGATATTGCGCCATTGACTGCGAAACCAGGATTCGATTTCCGACTGGTGTGCCTGGATATGGCTTTCGACCTTGAGCAGGGGGCCGCTCAATGCGGTGGTCAAATGGGGAACGGGTTGACTAGACATGCCATTAAATCCAACAAGTAATTGAATATATAGTTTACAGTAAATTCATCGGCCCAGATCACCCCACAAAACCTGGCAGGCGGCAATCGCCACGAGTGCCGCGGTCTCTGTCCGCAACACCCTGGGACCGGTCCGTACGGCCAGGAAACCGTTGTTGCGTGCCAACCCCTGTTCGGCATCACTGAAACCGCCCTCCGGGCCCGCCAGCAATATTACCGCGGTTTGCGGTTCGAGTTCGGCCAGGGTTTTCCCGCCACCGGGATGCAACAGGAGCCTCGTTCCCTTGCTGTCCAGGTGACCGAATACATCGGCCAATGCCCGGACGTGTCCCAGAACCGGCAATCGGTTGCGGCCGCATTGTTCGCAGGCACTTACAATCACCCCTTGCCAGTGGCGGCGGCGTTTTTCACGGCCGCTTTCATCCAGCCTGACATTACCCTGTTCGCTGTTTACCGGCAGAATCCGGTTTACGCCGAGTTCCACGGCCTTTTGCAGCGTGACATCCATTTTCTGGCCGCGCGAAACAGCCTGGACCAGGGTGATCGATAACGTCGATTCACATTCCCTGTCCTGAAAAGTCCGCGGGATCACCTCGACCCGGCGTTTTTCCGATCGCACGATTTCGGCCCCGTACTGTCCTCCCCGGCCGTTAAACACCACGATCTCCTGACCCGGTTTCATCCGCAGGACCGTGGCCACATGGTGTGCCGCGGCCGGCGGCAACTCAAAGTTCCTGCCAACCTCGAGGGATTGATCCACAAAGATCCGGTTAATGCGCATGGATTGGCTAGACGGCCGTTGCCAGCTCGAGGCCTTCCCGGGCGACCGAAACGACGTGTTCTATCTGTTCGGGGGTAATGACGTAGGGCGGCATCATGTAGATCACGTTACCGAGCGGACGCAGCAATACGCCCCGCGTCAGGGCATGTCGGTATACCTGCAGACCGCGCCGTTCCTGCCAGGGGTAAGGTTCGCGTTTTTCCCTGTCGCGTATCATTTCGATCGCGAGGATCATGCCGTGTTGCCGGACATCGGCCACGTGCGGATGATTGATAAAATCCACGGTCAATTCATGCATCAGTTTGGACAACGATTTGTTATTTTCGATCACGTTGTCCTCTTCAAAAATATCCAGGGTGGCGAGTGCCGCCGCGCAACCAAGGGGGTTACCGGTAAAACTGTGGGAATGCAGGAAGGCCGTCAGGTTTTCATAGTCATCGTAAAATGCGTTATAGATTTCATCGTGCGTGAGTGTTACAGACAACGGCAGGTAACCGGCGGTCAATGCTTTCGACAAACACATGAAATCCGGCGTGATATCAGCCTGTTCGCAGGCGAACATCGTGCCGGTACGTCCGAAGCCAACCGCGATCTCGTCGGCGATGAGATGCACCCCGTAACGGTCACACGCTTCCCGCAACAGGGACAGGTAGATCGGGTGATACATGCGCATGTTGCCAGCGCACTGGACGAGCGGTTCCACCAGTACCGCGCAAACTTCGTCGGCATGTTTTGCCAGCAGTTCTTCCATGGCGGCAAACCGCTGACGACTGTGTTCCTCCCAACTCACTCCGGGTGGCCGTTCAAAACAATCCGGAGACGGGGCGATGATCGTGTCCAGCAACAGCGGTGCGTAGGTTTCCTTGTACAACGGCACATTACCGACCGACAGCGCACCCAGCGTCTCGCCATGGTAACTGTTGTCGAGGCTGAGGAAGCGGGTTTTTTTGTGTTTTCCCTTGTTACGCCAGTAGTGAAAACTCATTTTCAGCGCGACTTCAATGGCGGACGATCCGTTGTCGGCATAAAAACAGCGACTGAGGTTGCCCGGTGTCAATTGCACCAGTCTTTCGGATAGCTCGATCACCGGTTCGTGGGAAAAGCCGGCAATGATGACATGCTCCAGCTTGTCGATCTGATCCTTGACTGCGCCATTAATACGCGGATTGGTATGGCCGAAAATATTCACCCACCAGGAACTGATCATGTCAATATAACGGTTACCGTCCATGTCTTCTAACCATACACCATCGCCACGGCGTATGGGGATCATGGGCAGTGTTTCATGATCCTTCATCTGGGTACATGGATGCCAGAGTACTGACAGATCGCGCTCTACAAGTCCTGCGTTCATAACATCATCCTGTGGGAATTGATTTATCTGCTATGCTAATCAATTAATAAAGGAAGTACCGATAACCGAAAATGAGCATCGTCAGTGCAAAATTTACCGTCGGCCAGTTGATTGCCCATAAACTTTTCAATTATCGCGGCGTGATCGTCGATGTTGACCCCGTGTTCCAGGGCAGCGAAGAATGGTATCAGCAGGTTGCCCTGACCCGCCCGCCAAAAAACATGCCCTGGTACCGTGTTCTCGTGCATAACGCCGTTCATGAAACCTATGTCGCCGAGAGAAACCTGATGGAAGACG
Source organism: Gammaproteobacteria bacterium (assembly GCA_035471825.1). Taxonomy (GTDB): domain Bacteria; phylum Pseudomonadota; class Gammaproteobacteria; order Eutrophobiales; family Eutrophobiaceae; genus DATIPP01. Next base: position 259 of record DATIPP010000173.1, on the reverse strand, counting down.
ATACCGGAAAACCGGTTAATCATCCGATGATAGACAATTTCTTTGATACCTTCGAAGACGGCTACTATATATCACAGCACCGCAATAACTAGAACCAGAACCTGTCTCACAATTACATCCTTAGCTCCGTAAACGGTGCATCCATGCACCACTCCTCCCCGCGAGCCGCGTTGCTGCGCCAATCGTTCGCGATCAAGGCGCGAGGCGCGGGTGATAACCGTTGCTATCGCCAGGCCGATGAACGCAGAGCACGGGCGAT
>DATIPP010000172.1:0-15075 GCA_035471825.1 Gammaproteobacteria bacterium | reverse complement strand
GCGATTACCTTGTGGATGAACTCGGAATTTTTACCCCCAAGCGCCTGGGACAAAAAACACTCAGCACCGGTGATGTGGGTTATGTAGTCTCCGGGATCAAGAACATCGACGGCGCCCCGGTCGGGGATACACTGACATTGTCGGACAGGCCGGCGGACAAGCCGCTGGCAGGGTTCAAGGCCGTCAAACCCCGGGTATTCGCGGGACTGTACCCGGTGGATGCCTCGGATTACGAATCGTTCCGCGAGGCGCTGGGAAAATTGCGGCTGAATGATGCCGCGCTGCATTACGAACCGGAAACTTCCAAGGCTCTGGGCTTCGGTTTTCGCTGTGGATTCCTGGGCATGTTGCACATGGAGATCATCCAGGAACGCCTGGAACGCGAATACGATCTGAACCTCATTACAACCGCACCGACGGTGGTGTATGAAATCGAGACAACGGACGGCGAGACACATTACCTGCACAATCCTTCCAGCCTGCCCGAGCCGGACAAGATCGCCGAAATCAGGGAGCCGGTAATTTATGCCGATATCCTCGTTCCCGATACCTATCTCGGTAATGTCATGACATTGTGCATGGAAAAACGCGGCATCCAGAAAAAAATGCAATACCTGGGACGGCAAATCTCGCTCGGTTTTGAATTACCCCTGAATGAAGTCGTGCTGGATTTCTTCGACCGGTTGAAATCCGCCAGCAGGGGATTTGCATCTTTTGATTATCACTTTATCTGTTTCCGTCCCGCCAACCTGGTCAAACTGGATATCCTGATTAACGGCGAAAGAGTGGACGCCCTGTCCTGCATCGTACACCGTGACCAGGCAGAAAGCCGGGGCAGGGACCTGGTGGGAAAAATGAAGGAGTTTATTCCGCGCCAGATGTTCGAAGTGGCAATCCAGGCTGCCATAGGATCAAAAATACTCGCGCGGCAGACCGTGAAGGCATTGCGGAAAAACGTCACGGCAAAATGTTATGGCGGCGACATTACGCGCAAAAGGAAACTGCTCGAAAAACAAAAAGCGGGGAAAAAACGCATGAAACAGTTCGGATCCGTCGAAATACCACAGGATGCTTTCATGGCCATCCTCCATGTAGGGAAAGAAGTATGACAGTTGATTTCGCGTTTATCCTGGTTGTACTGACTTTCGTCAGCGGGATTATCTGGTTGTATGACTGCCTTTTCCTGGCGGGCAAACGTAAAAAACAGGCAGAAGCGGATAAAAAGGACGTTGACAGTATCAAGACACCATTGTTGGTGGATTATGCCCGTTCATTTTTCCCGATTTTCCTGTTCGTACTTGTTTTACGTTCCTTCCTGGTAGAACCGTTTCGCATTCCTTCCTCTTCCATGATGCCGACACTGCTGATTGGTGATTTTATCCTGGTCAACAAATACGACTACGGCGTCAGGTTGCCGGTATTGAACACCAAGGTCATCGATAACGGCCGTCCGGAGCGCGGCGACATCATCGTGTTCCGGTACCCGAAAGATACATCGGTACCTTTTATCAAGCGTGTCGTCGGTTTACCGGGAGATAAAATTGCCTATTACGACAAGACCTTGTATATAAACGGTGAGCGCATGGAGCAGACAGTCCTGGGAACGTATGAAGCGTCCGGGGCGGGTATGGAAATGGAAGGGGCCTCCCTGCGGCTTGAGGATCTGGAGACGCTCGAGCATGATATCCTGATCGATCAGGAAAGGCCTTCCCGGGAAGTGACGGCCACCGTGCCGGAGGGACATTATTTTGTACTGGGCGATAACCGTGATCACAGCAGTGACAGCCGTTACTGGGGATTTGTACCGGACAGCCACCTCGTCGGGCGGGCGTTCATGATCTGGATGAACTGGGACCTCGGCAACAGTGGCATTGGCTGGGAAAGAATTGGTACGATGTTGAAATAATTGATTGATAAAGGGTGCAATCATGAAAAAAATGACGAACAATCAAAAGGGTGTCACTTTTCTGGGGTGGTGTGTCATACTGGCTGTTATCGGTTTCTTTGTATTGGTGACCTTGCGGCTATTCCCTCTCTATAACGAAAAGTTCCAGGTCGTACAGGCAATGAACTCCGTGGCCACCCGTTCGGGTATGTCCGATGCCCCGACAGCCGAGGTACTCAGGAATTTCAAGCGCACTGTACAGGTCGGCGGAAACCGCCGATTTGATGACGTATCCACGCCCAAGCTTGCCAAGGTCGAGAAACCGAAGACAAAGGGCGCCCCGAGAACACTCCGTGTTGCTTTCGAGGCGAGAAACATATTCTTCGATGACATTTATTTTGTCATGGATTTTGATCACAGTGTCGAATTGACAGGGGTCGGTGAGTGAGTGAATGAGACGCTGGATTCACTTGAAAAAGAACTTGGTTATCGATTTAATGACAAATCACTGCTGGAAGTAGCACTGACGCACCGAAGCACCGGCAATAACAATAACGAACGGCTGGAATATCTCGGTGATGCATTACTCGGATTTATAATTGCCGAGGCGCTGTTCCGGATGCATCCGGATGCCGCGGAAGGTGAATTGACCCGCCTCCGGGCGATGCTGGTCAAGGGTGATACACTTGCCGGCCTTGCCAGGAAACTGGATCTCGGCAAATACATCCGCCTTGGCTCCGGCGAGAAAAAAAGCGGCGGCTGGCGCCGGCGATCCATCCTCGCCAATACCATGGAAGCGGTGATCGGTGCCATCTATCTCGATTCCGGCATGCAGGCATGTCGCGATTACGTGCTCGATCGCTATGATGAAATCCTGCATACCATTTCTCCATCAACGCTGGTAAAAGACCCTAAAACACGCCTGCAGGAGTTTTTACAATCCAGGCAACTGAATCTCCCTCTCTATACCGTGATTGGCGAAGAAGGCCAGGCCCACGCCAAGATTTTTACCGTTGAATGCAGCGTGCCCGATCTTTCCGTCAATGTTCAGGCATCGGGGCGCAGCAAGCGCATTGCCGAACAGAATGCCGCCCAACTGGCACTCGAGGGACTGGAGGATTCGGGCAGGATCGGATGACGGAAAAGCAGGTGCAAGAGTCGGGATATCACAGCGGTTACGCCGCTCTTATTGGCAGGCCGAACGTGGGAAAATCAACGCTGCTCAACCATATCCTGGGGCAGAAATTAAGTATCACTTCGCGCAGGCCTCAAACAACACGCCGACAATTACTGGGTATCAATACCACCAAGAAAGGCCAAACCGTCTACGTCGACACGCCTGGTTTCCAGACCAGTACACCGACCGTTTTCAATCGCTATATGAACCGCGAGATCGGTAATGCGCTCGCATCGATCGATGTCGTGGTACAGGTCATTGCCGCCATGCAATGGAGCAGGATGGACGAGGCCGTCTATCGTCTCGCAATGGAAAGCAGTGCTCCGATTATCCTGGCCATCAACAAGATCGACCTCGTTAAGAACAGGAAGTCCCTGTTGCCTTTTATTGAAGAGTTGCAAAGAGAACATGCATTTCACCATATCGTGCCAATATCGGCAAAACGGCGTGAGAACATTGCCGACCTTGAAGAGGAAATCCGACTTGCCCTGCCTGAAGGCGAGCCCGTCTTCCCCGGTGACCAGGTCACGGACAAAAGCGAACGGTTCTTTGCCGCCGAGTTCATTCGCGAAAAATTGACGCGGCGGCTCGGTGAAGAATTGCCCTATAATCTCTCCGTTACGATCGATGAATTCAGGGAGGAACCCGGCCTCTTGAGGATCAATGCGACTGTCTGGGTTGCATCTCCCGGGCAAAAGGCAATCGTTATCGGCAAGGACGGCGCAGTTCTGAAATCTGTCGGTGAAAAAGCCAGGAAGGAAATGGAAAAAATGTTCGGCAAAAAGGTTTTTTTGCGCACCTGGGTCAAGGTGAAAAGGAAGTGGATGGACGATGCCGGTGCATTGCGGCAGCTGGGTTATGACTATTGAACACGGCAAGATGAAAACAGACTTCAGCCCTGCATACATTCTGCATCGACGGTCTTACCGTGAAACCAGTCTCCTGCTCGATGTCCTCTCGCGCGATGCAGGCAGGATCAGCCTGATCGCAAAAGGCGCCAAACGAGAAAAATCATCCCTGGCGGGACTGTTGCAACCCTGCCAGCGTTTGTTACTGAGCTGGTCCGGCAATGGCGAACTCATGACATTGACCGGCGCGGAAGCGGACAAGCCGTTTCTTCAAATCGGCCAGAAACGGTTAATCCCCGCTTTTTATCTCAATGAACTTGTCGTCCGTTTGTTACACCGGCACGAGTCACATCCGGAATTGTTCGTGGCCTACGACAAGGCTCTTGCTGCATTGGCCGACGAGACCCGGCCGGAACAGGGGACGATCAGGAAATTTGAAAAACGATTATTACAGGCGATCGGGTACGGTCCCGTCTTCGACCACGATGTGGATACCGGGAAGCCCGTCGAGTCCGGACGGGACTATTTTTACCAGGCCGACCATGGCCCGGTCAGTGTTCGTCCTTCCCATGCAGACTTTATCAAGATCAACGGAACCACACTGATCGGTATGAAAGAAGACGCTTTAAATACTGATTTCTCGCTGCGCGAGGCAAAACGGCTGATGCGTTACCTGTTGCAGAAACACCTGGGCGACAAACCGTTGGCGAGTCGCGACCTGTACAAGTCCTATATGAATGTTCCCTGATAAACGGGACGCCTATACCTTTTATGCCTGAGGCGTTAGAATACCGCGCTTTTCCGGGAAGCAAACAAACAGGTTTTTTACATGCAGTCCCTCTTTCTGGGTGTCAATATTGATCACGTAGCAACCCTCCGACAGGCAAGGTTTACGCGCTATCCTGATCCGGTACAGGCTGCAATCGAGGCGGAAACCGCCGGTGCCGATTCGATCACTATTCACCTGCGCGAAGACCGGCGCCATATTCAGGACCGCGACGTGGAATTACTGTACGAGGTGATGTTGACGCCAATGAACCTCGAAATGGCGATGACGGAAGAGATGCTGGACTTCGCCTGCCGGATCAAACCGGCCTTTTGTTGCATTGTCCCGGAAAAACGCGAGGAATTAACCACGGAGGGCGGACTTGACGTGGCTGGACAGGTTGAAAAGGTCCGGGCCGCCTGCGACAGGTTACGTGAAGCCGGGATCCGCGTGTCGCTTTTCATCGACGCGGAAGAAAAACAGATAGCCGCCGCGGCAAAAGCCGGCGCCGGGGTCGTGGAATTGCACACGGGGCGCTTTGCTGACGCACCGGACGGTGAGAGGCAAAAACAGGAACTGGAAAAGATCAGACAGGGCGTGGCACACGGCCTGTCCTCCGACTTGCAGGTCAATGCCGGTCACGGCCTGAATTACCAGAATGTACAGGCAGTCGCGTGCATTGAAGGTGTCCACGAACTCAACATCGGCCACAGCATCGTCTGCCGGGCCCTGTTTTCGGGTTTGGGAGAGGCCGTGCGGGAAATGAAACGATTGATGAAGGAAGCGCGGCAATGATTTACGGCATCGGTATTGACCTGGTCGATACTCGGCGTATTAAACGCGGGCTCGATCGCTTTGGCACACGTCTTGCCCGGAAGATACTGAGTGATGCCGAATTCCGTGAATTCGAGGCACACAACAATCCTGTATATTACCTGGCCAAGCATTTCGCCGCCAAGGAAGCGGCCGCCAAGGCACTCGGTACCGGTTTCCGGAACGGGATCGCCATGCGTCAGATCAGCGTCAACCACAATCCGGCGGGACAGCCCGTGCTGGAATTCAACGGTGCCTTTTCCGGATTGATAGCTTCACTGGATGTCCACAACAGTTTTCTCTCTCTCAGCGATGAAAGGGAATTTGCCTGCGCCTGTGTTGTCCTTGAGAAGTAAGTTTCAAATACAATTCACATTCTTTTTTCCATGTCTGAATTAACTGAACAGATCAGCAAGCGTCGCACCTTCGCCATTATTTCCCACCCGGATGCCGGTAAAACCACCGTGACCGAGCAACTTTTGCTGTACGGCGGCGCAATCCAGATGGCCGGTACGGTGAAGTCACGAAAGTCCGCCCGGCATGCAACCTCCGACTGGATGGAGATGGAAAAAGAACGCGGGATCTCCATAACGAGTTCCGTCATGCAGTTCAAATACGACGGGCGAATTATCAATCTGTTGGATACGCCGGGACACGCGGACTTTTCAGAAGACACGTACCGCACCCTGACAGCGGTCGACTCGGCAATGATGGTCATCGACGTGGCCAAGGGTGTCGAGGAACGGACACGCAAGTTAATGGATGTCTGCCGACTCCGTCATACCCCGATAATCACCTTTATCAACAAGCTGGACCGGGAGGGCAGGGACCCCGTCGAGTTGCTGGATGAAATCGAGCGCGATCTCGATATCAAGTGTGTCCCAGTCACCTGGCCGGCGGGTATGGGAGGAAGACTGAAGGGTATCTATCACATACAGGAAAAATATTTTCGCCTGTACGACAAGAAATCCGCGGACAGGCATGAAAATGTTGTAGATAATGTACTTGCCGGTACGGGTGGGGCATTATCAGATGCCGAAAGGGGCGAACTGGCTGCAGAGGTGGAACTGGTGCAGGGGGCTTGCCCGGAGTTTAACCTTGATGATTTTCTCAATGGCAGCCAGACACCGGTCTTTTTCGGTTCGGCATTACATAATTTCGGGGTCAAGGAATGCCTGGATTGCCTGGTCCGTAACGCACCTTCACCCTCACCCCGTGAGAGCCTGGAGCGTGTCATTGACCCGGCGGAAGAAAAATTTACCGGTTTCGTTTTCAAGATCCAGGCCAACATGGATCCGGCGCACCGCGATCGCATTGCTTTTCTGCGGATTTGTTCCGGCACCTACCGCAAAGGCATGAGAATGCACCACGTCCGGCTCGGGCGGGATATCCAGGTATCCAATGCGCTGACGTTTATGGCAGGCCAGCGCGAACATGCTGATACGGCCTGGCCCGGTGACATCATCGGTTTGCATAACCACGGTACCATCCAGGTGGGGGACTCGTTTACCCAGGGAGAAAAACTGACATTCACCGGTATTCCGTTTTTTGCCCCCGAATTATTCCGGCGCATTCAGCTGAAAGACCCGTTAAAGGCGAAGGCCCTGTTGAAAGGCCTGTTGCAACTGGGTGAGGAAGGGGCAACGCAGGTCTTCAGACCTTTAAACAGTAACGACCTGATCCTGGGTGCCGTCGGAGTCCTGCAATTTGACGTGGTTGCCTGGCGTTTGCAGGAAGAATACGGCGTTAATTGCCAGTACGACAACATCCCTGTGGCAACGGCACGCTGGATCGAGTGCGACGACAACAAGTTACTGCACGAATTCAGGAAAAAAGCCGCCAATAACCTGGCACTGGACGGCGCCGAACGGCTGACCTACCTGGCGCCTTCCTTGGTAAACCTGAATCTCACAATGGAACGCTGGCCGGACATTCGCTTCAATGCCACCTGCGAACATTCCATCGTCTAATACTGGTTATTCTCCTCGATCTCTCTCTGCTTCTCGTCCGAAGCGGGTTCGCGAGAGGAAGTACCGGCTTCATCGTTATTATTGACATCGACACGCGTGTTTTTCATCGTCGCGTCATTGCCCTCTTGCGGACTGGCCGGGGCAGTATGTTGCTTCTCGGGGACGTTGTTATATGCCGTTTCGTTACTGTCCGCAGCACCGGTGGTAGGTGTTTCCATTCCCGGTTCTGCAGGCCGGGATTCCGAATATTGTTTGTCTGCGGCAGTATTCCCGTTCACGTTCGCACTGCCGGTATTACCGGACGGTTTATTACCACCTTGTCCGGCGGGGGATTTGGTATCACCGTCCCGTTGCCGCCTGCGCCCACCGCGCCGGCCACGGCGTTGGGATTGCCCCTGGCCCTGATTGTCGCTCCCCTTGCTTTTGCGCCGGTCGCCGCGTTGCCGGCCGCCACCTTTCTGGGGCCGGCCGCCGCCACGACCCCCGGCTCCATTCCGGTTGCTGCCCCGGCCACGGGACGCCGGTGATCGCCGGCCCGGCTTGCGCTGGCCGGCCGGTTTCTTCTCTGCCTTGTCCCTGTCTTCCTCCGCTACGCCGAACAAGTTGCCGAACAGGCGCGTAATGAGTCCCAGGGTTTTGCCGGGCTTGAGTGAACCGGCCAGGGGGACCGGCTTGTTATGTATGACTTGTTTGATGGCCGGTTCTTCACCACGCGGTTTCGGCGACGGCAGCGGTGTAAAGGCTTCCGATTCGGCATCCTCGACTTTCTGCGGCATCCTGTAACTGGCATCCGAATATTCCTTTTGACTGGCTTCGGACAGCCTGACGCGCTGCACGTGATACTGGGGCGTTTCCATGCCGGGCACCGGCAGTATCAGGATCTCGACATCGAGCCGGTTTTCAATGGCGTTGATCACATCCCGCTTTTCATTCAACAGGAAGGTGGCCGCATCGACAGGTAATTTCGCAATCACCTTGGCCGTCATGTCTTTCATGGCCTCTTCCTCGATCAGGCGTAATACGGCGAGTGCCAGTGATTCAACGCCGCGAATCGTTCCCTGCCCGTCGCACCGGGGGCAGGGGATTGTACTGGATTCCCCGAGGGATGGCCGCAACCGCTGGCGGGACATTTCCAGCAACCCGAAACGCGAAATCCGGCCTATCTGTACCCGGGCCCGATCCATTTTCAGGTTGTCCCTGAGTACGTTTTCGACCTGGCGCTGGTTGCGGTTATTCATCATATCGATGAAATCGATCACGATAAGGCCGCCCATGTCTCGCAGGCGTAACTGGCGGGCAATCTCCTCCGCCGCTTCCACGTTGGTGTTCAACGCCGTTTCCTCGATATCACCGCCGGCTGTGGCACGAGCCGAGTTGATATCAATAGTCAGCAGTGCCTCTGTGTGATCGAAAATAAGCGAACCACCGGAAGGCAACCGCACTTCGCGGGAAAAAGCAGACTCGATCTGGTTTTCTATCTGGTAGCGCGTAAACAGCGGATCGCTTTCCTCGTAGTATTTCAGCTTGCCGAGGTTTTGCGGCATGACCTGTTGCATGAAATCCATTGCACGCTGGTGGACCTTTTTGTCGTCGATCCAGATCTCGGCGATGTCCTTGCGCAGGTAATCGCGGATGGCCCGGATAATGACCTCGCTTTCCTGGTAGATCAGGAACGGGGCGGGGCGATCCCGGGCGGCGTTCTTGATGGCGTCCCAGAGACTCAGCAGATAATCGAGGTCCCATTGCAGCTCCTCGGCCGATTTACCGATACCGGCGGTGCGCAGGATAATACCCATTCCCTGTGGCAGGTCCAGCTGGCTCATGGCTTCCCTGGCTTCACTGCGATCCGCACCCTCGATCTGACGGGACACGCCGCCGGCCCGCGGGTTGTTCGGCATCAGTACCAGGTAACGTCCCGCCAGGCTGATAAAGGTGGTTAGCGCGGCACCTTTATTGCCGCGCTCCTCTTTTTCGACCTGTACGATGAATTCCTGATCCTGCTTGATGACGTCCTTGATACTGACTCGCCCGCCGGCCTGGCCGTCATCGGGACGCTCCTTGAATAACAGTCTCGAGATTTCCTTGAAAGGCAGGAAGCCGTGCCGTTCGGCACCGTAGTCGACAAACGCCGCTTCCAGGCTTGGCTCGATGCGGACGACGCGGCCCTTGTAGATATTGGATTTTTTCTGTTCCCTGGCGGTGGATTCGATGTCCAGATCATAGAGTCTCTGGCCATCCACCAAAGCAATCCGCAACTCTTCCGGCTGAGTTGCGTTAATAAGCATACGTTTCATTGTAATTTTCCTTCCGCGCTTGCAACTGCCGTTTTTCCAGACCATTGACGGTGGCCGCGTACTGATACGGCAGGAGCGCATGTTGCCATTCATTCGCAGGGGTAGAATGGCTGTTAAACCCTTTTGCCTGTCGCGATTGCCGGTCCCGAGGGACCACTTTATATAGCTGTTATGATTAATTGCCCAATCGCAGGCGCATTCTGTTCTGGAATCAGGGAAATTCGGGCATTCACCGGGAGGAAGGGGCGGTGACAGCGGGCATTCGGGATCGGAACACCTCCTCCCCCTGCCTTGTACACCACTGTTGTATCCAGCTCCCACTCAGCGGCGGAATGCGTTCATTCAGGTCTTGCAGACAGCGGTCATTCGGCATCAGCGCGTGATCTGGAATATCCCCTGAAATCAGGTTGCTAATATAGCAATCTTGGTATACTCCGGCAATTCCGAATCCACCCATGAGTATGACGTCCAGGAATAAAACCGGCGCCACCTGCCTTACCGTGACGGAACAACATGCCGGTCGCCGTATCGATAATGTATTGAGCAGCCATTACAGGGATGTTCCCAGGGGACGGATCTACCAGATGATCCGCAAGGGAGAGGTCCGGGTGAACAGTAAACGGGTGAAACAGGATTACCGCCTGCAACTTGCGGATGCAATCCGTCTGCCGCCGGTGTTTAAAAATGTCACTCCGAAGAAGCCTGCTCCTCCCGCCGGATTACTGGAAGACCTTGCAGAGCGAATAATTTACCAGGACACGGGTATGCTGGTGTTGAACAAGCCCGCAGGACTCGCCGTGCACAGCGGCAGCCGGCAGAGTTTCGGGATCATTGAGGCCATGCGGGAATTATTGCCCGAAGAGGAACACCTGGAGCTGGTGCACCGGCTGGACAAGGAAACCTCGGGATGCCTGTTACTGGCAAAAAACCATCCTGTATTGCGTGAGTTACAGGAGATATTCCGACGCAAGCGGGTACACAAGGAATACCTGGCGCTGCTCAAGGGACCGCTGCAAAAAAAGCAACTGGAGGTTGACCTCCGCCTTGCGAGGGCGGGGTCGCAAACCGGTGATCGCAGCGTCAAGGTGAGCGGGGAAGGGAAGGTTTCGCGGACGCTTTTCATCCGCCAACGTAATTACAGTAACAGTAGCCTGGTCCGGGCGGTGATCGAAACCGGCAGAACACACCAGATCCGTGCCCACGCGGCGCACATCGGTCATCCGGTTGCCGGTGACCGGAAATACGGTGATTACGAGTTCAACCGGAAAATGAAAAAAGAAGGACTGAAGCGAATGTTTTTACATGCCGAAACCATCACGTTGCCCCTGGCCGGAAAGCAGAAAAAATTTACGATCTCTGCATCCCTGCCGGACGAACTGGCGAGGTTCCTCGACAGGCACCGGTAATCCTCATGTTAGCGGATCGTTTGCTGGTTTTTGACTGGGACGGCACCCTGGCGGATTCCGCCAATACCATCGTTCGTGCCATGCAAATCGCGATCCGGGAGTTGCAATTGGAAACCCGGCATGACGCGGCGGTCAGGGATGTCATCGGACTGGGCCTGGACGAAGCGGTGAGAAAACTCTATCCGGATCTGTCACCGGCTGGTGTTTACGAGCTGGCCGCCGGATACAAGACCCATTATCGCGCTCTCATGACAGAAACGATCCCCCTGTTTCCCGAAGTGACCGACACCCTGCGGGAACTGGCAGAACAGGGATTCATGCTGGCAGTGGCCACCGGCAAGAGCCGTGTTGGCCTGGACCGCTCGTTACGTGAAACGGGACTCGAGGGCTATTTTTCTGCCACCCGTTGTGCCGACGAGACTTTCTCCAAACCGCATCCCGGGATGTTGCTCGAACTCATGTGGGAAACCGGTGCTGACACAGATTCGACTCTCATGATCGGTGACTCCGTCTATGACATGGAAATGGCGGACCGTGCCAACGTTTCCGCCGTCGCCGTCAGTTATGGCGTACACGACCGGGAACGTTTGCTACAATATCAACCGTTACTATGTATCGATAACCTGACGGCACTTGCGCAATGGCTGCAGGAGAACCAGAGAGGCAAAACGCAGTAAATGAACAGTAATAAACCCGACGAACAGCCCGGATTCGAACAGAACCTGATTAACCGGATAGCCATGGAGGCAATCGCAGAACAACGGCGTGCCCGTCGCTGGGGCATCTTTTTCAAAAGCCTGTTTGCACTTTACCTGTTCGCGTTCCTGGTGATCTATCTGCCGCCCGACATCGCCGGTACCGGTATGATCGGCAAGAAACACACCGCTCTGATCGATATTGAAGGGGTCATTTCGGCCGATACCGAGGCCAATGCCGATGCCATTGTCACTGGCCTCCGTGCCGCCTACGAAGACAAGAAAACGGCGGGAATCATCCTGAGAATTAACAGCCCCGGCGGCAGTCCCGTACAGGCGGGCTATGTCAATGACGAGATCAACCGCCTGCGGGCGGAATACCCGGACATTCCCCTGTACGCGGTGATCTCCGATATCTGCGCTTCCGGTGGATATTATATTGCCGCGGCGGCCGACGAAATCTATGCCGACAAGGCCAGCGTCGTCGGTTCCATCGGGGTAGTCATGTCGGGTTTCGGCTTTGTCGAAACTATCGACAAACTCGGCATGGAAAGACGCCTCTTTCACGCCGGTGAACACAAGGGGTTTATGGATCCTTTTTCACCTTTGAAACGGGAAGAAGTCGATCACATTGACTCGGTACTGAACGATGTCTACCAGCAATTTATCGACATTGTGAAAACCGGTCGAGGCGATCGCCTAAGGGACGATGAACGAATATTCTCCGGCCTGGTCTGGACCGGCGAACAATCCCTGCAACTGGGACTGGTAGATGCCCTCGGCAGTGCAGGGTATGTCGCCAGGGAAGTTATTGGCGCCGAGGAGATTGTCGACTACACGCGCCGCCTGACTTTTTTTGAAGAGTTTGCCGAGCGTTTCGGTTCCGCCGTTGCCAGGGCACTGGCACCCCGCCTGGAACTGAGATAGCTCAGGGCACGCTGAAACCTTCTTTTCGCAACATCCCGGCAAGCCGTATCAGCGGCAGTCCGATTAGCGACGTTGGATCATCACAACGCATTGATCGCAACAAACTGATACCCAGCCCCTCGGATTTGAAACTGCCGGCACAATCATAGGGCTTTTCCGCCCGCAGGTATCTTTCGATTTCTTCCCCTTCCAGCATCCTGAAACTGACGTAACAGGAAACTACGCCGGACTGTTCCCGTCCGCTTTTCGCGTTAAGAACGCACACACCGGTCAGAAAACAGACCTCCCTGCCACTCAGCTTTTCCAGTTGTGCGACGGCACGGTAGTGATCCTCCGGCTTGGTCAGTATTTCATCTGCAAGGATTGCAACCTGGTCCGAACCGATAATCACGGCGCCCGGGTATTCATTTGCCATGCAACGTGCCTTTTCCAGTGCCAGGCGGGCAACGAGGTCCTCTGCTGTTTCTCCTTCCTTGCGTGACTCATTAATAGCGGGTGAACACGACTGAAAATCCAGACCAAGACGTTGCAACAGCTGCCGCCGGTAGGGAGAGGAGGAAGCCAGAACGAGTGAGACGGATTGTTTCTGTTGAACCATGCCTGCAACCTTTGCTCAGTGCCTGTAAAGAAATGTAAAAAATACTTAAATATCAGTTAATTACGTTAAAAACCCGCGGTGTTTTGACAGCGCTATAACTCATGGCTACACTTGGCCGCCTGATGTCGCCGGTGTTGCCCCAAACGATTGAGCCGCTTCGCCTTGCCAGGGCAGGAAAAAAGCTTTCAGGGCAGATTCCTTTAAGCGTCATGCGACGCCTCACTGAATTATTGCATGACGACCATGGCCCCGTATCGTTCAGTCTGGACTTTGCCCGGGATGACGCTGAAAAGGCATGGTGCATTACCGGCGCTATTGAAACGGTATTGCATACACAATGTCAACGTTGTCTCGGCCGGCTGAATTTGCAACTAAACAACCGGATAAGTCTCGGTATTGTCACCAGCAGGGCGGAAGCCGATGCATTGCCGGACAAATACGAACCGTTGATTCTGGACGAAGACGAGACGGTAGTTCTCGCCAGCCTGATTGAAGACGAATTATTGCTGGCGATCCCGATATCTCCCATGCATGCCACAGACGAGTGTGACGAGACACCTATACTGGATGCAATGAAAGAGGAGACAGGAAACAAGCCGTTCGCCGATTTAAAGAAAATGACGCAAAAGATGCGTTAATTAACAGGAGAAAAGTGTCATGGCTGTTCAAAAAAGTAAAAAATCGAACTCACGTCGGGATATGCGTCGTTCCCATGATGCACTCAGCAAACCGACCCTGTCTATTGAACCGAATACCGGAGAAGTGCACAGACGCCACCATATCAGCCAGGACGGTTACTATCGTGGTCGCAAGGTGATTCATGATAAGGAAGATCTCGATTAGTATACCGGTCACAGGTATCTTTGGTTCCTGAATAATAACTATTGCATTCATCTGATCACCATTGACGGCCTCGCGCCGGAATTGATCATTACGAGTTAATCTTGAACGTTACCCTTGCCCTGGATGCGATGGGAGGAGATCACGGTCCTGCCGAGATTATCCCTGCCGCACTGTACGAGCTTGAAAAACATCCCGGTCTCCGCCTGATCCTGGTCGGGGACGAATCGTTTATCGGCAAGGTGCTTTCCGATAATAATGCCCCGGCATCCGATCGGCTGGTTGTACACCATGCCTCTGAAATCGTCGAGATGCATGAATCCCCGTCACTTGCATTGCGAACGAAAAAAGACTCGTCCATGCGTGTTGCGATCAACCTGGTCAGTGACGGTGATGCAGATGCCTGTATCAGTGCCGGCAATACCGGCGCCCTGATGGCGACGGCGAGGTTCGTGCTGAAAATGCAGCCCGGCATTGACCGTCCGGCTATTTGCGCCACCGTTCCAGGTATTGAAGGAGCGACCCATTTTCTGGATCTCGGCGCCAACGTCGATTCCAGTTCTGAACAACTGTTTCAGTTTGCCGTTATGGGATCGGAACTGACCAGTGCGGTCAGCAACAAGTCACAGCCGACTATCGCCCTGTTGAATATCGGAGCCGAGGAAATCAAGGGTAACGACCGCGTCAAGCAGACGGCATCACTGCTGGAAAAAAGTCACCTGAATTACATCGGTTTTGTGGAAGGCAACGATATCTATCGCGGCAAGGTGGATGTCATCGTCTGTGACGGCTTTGTTGGTAACATTGCCCTCAAGGCCAGCGAGGGAGTTGCAGAGTTCCTCAATCACTATGCCCG
>DATIPP010000171.1:0-3919 GCA_035471825.1 Gammaproteobacteria bacterium | reverse complement strand
AAGACATGCGCCTTGCCCAACAAGCATTGACCTTTGATGATGTCCTGCTGGTCCCCGCCTTCTCCCAGGTCCTGCCACGCGAGGCCGATCTGAAAACACGCCTGACACGCGACCTGACGCTAAATATTCCGCTTGTTTCGGCGGCGATGGATACGGTTACAGAATCCCGGCTTGCCATTGCCCTGGCCGAAGAAGGGGGCATCGGTATCATTCACAAGAACATGAGCGTTGAGTACCAGGCGCAGCAGGTCCGGACTGTTAAAAAATACGAAAGCGGGGTTATCAAGGACCCGATAACCGTAACACCGGATACCAGCATCCGCGAAGTCCTGGAGTTGACGCGTGAGAACAACATCTCCGGTGTCCCGGTTGTTGAGGGTGAGAAGCTCGCCGGCATAGTAACCAGTCGCGATCTGCGGTTTGAGACCCGCTACGACGACCCGGTGAAGAACATCATGACACCACAGGATCGCCTGGTGACGGTTGAAGAAGGTGCCGGTGACCAGGAGATCAAGGCCCTGTTGCACAAACACCGGATCGAAAAAGTACTGGTCGTGAACAAGAATTTTCACTTGCGTGGACTCGTTACTGTCAAGGATATTCAGAAGGCGCATGAATACCCGAATGCCTGCAAGGACGCCGATGAGCAACTCCGGGTGGGGGCTGCCGTCGGCGTGGGTGATCCCGCCAGGGAGCGAATCGAAGCCCTGGTCGAAGCCGGTGTCGATGTTATCGTGATTGATACTGCGCACGGTCATTCTGCCGGTGTGATGGACATGGTGCGCTGGACCCGGAAGAAGTTTCCCGGTGCACAGATTGTCGGAGGTAACGTCGCTACAGCAGACGGTGCGACGGCACTGGTTGAGGCCGGCGTGGACGCGGTCAAGGTCGGTATCGGTCCCGGTTCCATTTGCACGACACGGGTCGTCACGGGCGTCGGTGTCCCGCAGATTACTGCCGTATGTAATGTTGCCGGAGCATTGAAGGGAACGGGCGTGCCATCCATATCGGATGGCGGTATCCGTCATTCCGGCGATATCGCCAAGGCCATTGTTGCCGGCGCCGATTCGGTCATGATCGGCGGGCTGTTTGCAGGCACGGACGAATCACCCGGCGAGGTCGAACTGTTCCAGGGACGATCCTACAAATCTTACCGTGGCATGGGTTCGCTCGGCGCCATGTCGCAAGTGCACGGTTCGTCCGATCGCTATTTCCAGGAAAACGACGAGATCGAAAAACTGGTTCCGGAAGGTATCGAGGGTCGTGTTCCCTACAAGGGGCACGTGGACGCAATCATTCACCAGATGCTTGGCGGTATCCGCGCGGCCATGGGTTACACTGGTTGCCGTTCGCTGGAGGAAATGCGCACCAAGCCTGTTTTCGTGCAATTGACCAATGCGGGTGTGCGAGAGAGCCATGTGCATGACGTTACCATTACCAAGGAACCGCCCAATTACAGGATGGAATGATATTGTCAGTTGTACGTTGTCTGTTGTCAGTGGTCAGTTGTTAATAGTCAGTTGTCAGTTGATGGTTGGCCATACCGTATTGTCCTAACTAAAGACTACTTACTACTGACAACGGACAACCTGTAAATGACCGCTGACCAATGACAGATATTCACTCAGAAAAAGTTTTAATCCTCGATTTTGGCTCCCAATACACACAACTCATTGCGCGGCGTGTCCGGGAACTGGATGTGTATTGCGAGATACATCCCTTTGATATTACCGATGAAGCGATCAGGGAATTCAATCCCAATGCCGTAATCCTTTCCGGCGGTCCAGAATCAGTGACTGTCCAGAACGGTATCCGGGCACCGGCAAGCGTTTTCACACTGGGTATTCCGGTGCTCGGTATCTGTTATGGCATGCAGACAATGGCGGAGCAACTGGGCGGGAAAGTGGAACCTTCATCGTTGCGGGAGTTCGGTTATGCCCGGGTCAGGGCGCGTGGTCACTCGGCCCTGCTCAGGGATATCCAGGACACGACTAATGACGAGGGGCACGCTCTGCTGGATGTCTGGATGAGTCATGGCGATCAAGTGATCAAATTACCGGCAGGTTTCAAGACAATCGCTTCCACCGATAATGCCCCGATTGCCGGCATCGCGGATGACGACAGGAAATTCTACGGTCTGCAATTCCATCCGGAGGTCACCCATACTCCGAGGGGCGGGGCGATATTAAAACGCTTTCTGCTGGAAATCGCTGGCTGTCATGGTCTGTGGACAACAGCGAACATCGCCGAGGACGCTATTCGTTCAGTACGGGATCAGGTCGGTACCGACAAGGTTTTGCTGGCATTGTCCGGAGGTGTTGACTCCTCGGTCGTGGCCGCGCTCCTGCACGAAGCCATTGGTGAGCAACTGACATGCGTTTTCGTCGATACCGGTCTTTTGAGATTGCATGAAGCCGATCAGGTCATGCATACCTTTGCCGAGAATATGGGTGTCAACGTCATCAAGGTCGATGCCGAAGATCGCTTTTTCAGCAAGCTGGCCGGCATCGGGGACCCGGAAGAGAAACGCAAGATCATCGGCCGTGAATTCATCCAGGTCTTCGATGAAGTCGCCGAAAACCTGAAAGACATCAAGTGGCTGGCCCAGGGCACGATCTACCCGGACGTCATCGAATCGGCCGGCGCTGCTACAGGCAAGGCACATGTGATCAAGTCCCATCACAATGTCGGTGGTCTGCCGGAAACGATGCAGTTGTCTCTTGTCGAACCATTGCGCGAGTTATTCAAGGACGAGGTCCGCAAGCTTGGTACCGAGCTGGGGTTACCGCACGATATGGTATACCGGCATCCTTTCCCGGGGCCCGGGCTGGGCGTTCGAATCCTGGGCGAGGTAAAAAAGGAATATGCGGACATGCTGCGAGAGGCCGATGCGATCTATATCGGGGAACTGCGCAGGCACAACCTGTATGACAACGTTAGCCAGGCGTTCGCGGTTTTCCTGCCGGTGCGTTCCGTGGGTGTGATGGGCGACAGCCGCCGGTACGAGTACGTCATTGCCCTGCGGGCGGTCGAGACAATCGATTTCATGACGGCGCATTGGGCGAAATTACCCTACGATTTCCTGGAACAGGTCGCCACACGTATTATCAACGAGGTCGAGGGAATTTCCCGGGTCACTTACGATATCTCCAGCAAACCACCGGCGACAATTGAATGGGAATGATTTGTCAATCGTCCGTTGTTAGTGGTCAATTGTAAGGACGTCTTGCCAGTATATTTATTATGTCAACTGACGACGAACAATTGACAACGGACGGAATGTGGATGGAAAAAGCCCTGGAACTGGCACGCCAGGCCGAGCAGGCCGGCGAGGTGCCGGTCGGGGCTGTTATCGTTCAGGATGGTAAGTTGATAGCGGAGGGATGGAACCGGCCGGTATGCAGTCACGATCCGACTGCTCACGCCGAGATAGTGGCATTGCGGCAGGCCGGCGAGTATTTGCGAAATTACCGCCTCACCGACGCGACTCTGTATGTGACGCTCGAACCCTGCGCCATGTGTGCCGGCGCGATTATTCACGCCAGGATAAAGCGGGTCGTCTTCGGTGCCACGGATCCCAAGACCGGTGCCGCGGGCAGTGTTATGAATATCTTCAAGGACGCGGGACTCAATCACCGGCCGGACTTACAGGGTGGTTTACGGGCCGATCAATGTGGCGAACTGTTGCAGGGTTTTTTCCGGCAGCGACGGAAGGTTCATGTCTGAATCTCTATTGAATGAAATGTCCGAACACCTCGGTCGTTTGCTGAAGGAATCGGGACTGTTCGTTGTCACGGCCGAATCCTGCACGGCCGGTGGCCTGGCCGAGGTGATTACCCGTACACCCGGCAGTTCGGGCTGGTTCGAGCGTGGATTCGTCACCTATTCCAATGCTGCCAAGCAGGAAATGTTGCAGGTC
>DATIPP010000170.1:0-15069 GCA_035471825.1 Gammaproteobacteria bacterium | reverse complement strand
CGCCGTAATCATTTTATTTCCTTTATTTCCCTGACTTCCATCGTCGGTGTTGCACTTGGAGTCATGGCACTTATTACCGTGCTTTCCGTCATGAACGGTTTTGAAAAGGAGCTGACCGACCGGATACTCGGGATGGCATCGCATGCTACTGTCATTGTCCCCGACGGGCAATTGTCAGACTGGCAGACACTGGCCGGAGAAATAGAACAACATCCGTCCATCGTCGGCACGGCACCTTATTACCAGGCGGAAGGCATGCTGGTTTTCAGCGGTAACGTGAACGGTGTGATCGTTCGTGGCGTATTACCGGAAGAAGAACCGAAGGTCTCGGTGATTGCCGATCGCATGAAGGATGGCAGCCTGTTGAACCTGGTGGCCGGTGAATTCAACATAGTCATCGGTGTCGAACTCGCCAGGGTCCTTGGGGTCGGTGTAGGTGACAAGGTGACTCTTGTGGCTCCGCAGGCAAACGTGACACCGGCGGGGGTATTGCCCCGGCTGAAGCAATTCCGTGTTGCCGGGCTGTTCGAGATTGGCATGCATGAGTTTGACAGCGGGGTGGCGCTGATTCATCTCGAAGATGCACAACGGCTGTTCAGGAACAACGGCACGACCGGCTTGCGTCTCAAGACGAACGATATATACATGGCACCGGAAGTCAGTCGTGAGATTGTCAGTCAGCTTCCCGGTCATTACTGGGTGGTTGACTGGACACAACGACATGCCAATTTTTTCCGCGCACTGAAAACGGAAAAGACGGTTATGTTCGTAATCCTCACGTTGATAGTGGCTGTGGCAGCATTCAATATTATCTCGACGCTGGTCATGGTTGTGACCGACAAGCAATCGGATATCGCGGTGTTAAGAACAATCGGCGCCAGTCCCGGAAGTATCATGCAGATATTTATCATCCAGGGCATTGTTATCGGGATTGTTGGTATCAGTCTTGGCGTGATCGGCGGCGTCTGGCTGGCCACCAACGTGACAACCCTGGTTCCGGCAATCGAAAACTTTTTCCAGGTCAAATTCCTCTCGCCCGATGTCTATTACATCAGCGATCTGCCTTCCGACATGCACTGGAGCGATGTGATCGTGATCAGTGTTGTTGCCTTTGTCTTTTGCCTGCTGGCGACTATCTACCCGGCATGGCGCGCCGCCCGCACCCAGCCGGCCGAGGCCCTGCGCTATGAGTGAAGCCGCGATATTAAGCTGCCGGAACCTGCAAAAGACATTCAGTGATGCCGGACTGCGGGTGGAAGTATTGCAGGGCGTTGACCTGGGGGTAAAAGCCGGGGAACGCGTGGCGATCGTGGGTGCATCCGGTTCCGGCAAGAGCACGTTGATGCATCTGCTCGGGGGCCTCGATGTTCCGACACAGGGTGATGTGATGATTTCCGGCCGTTCATTTTCCGTTCTGAGTGAAAGGGAACGGGGCATCATGCGCAACAGGACACTGGGATTTATCTACCAGTTCCATCACCTGTTGCCGGAATTCACTGCATTGGAAAACGTGGCACTGCCACTGATCGTGGGAAATGCCGATGTGCCGGTTGCCATTGATGCTGCCTCCACAATACTTACTCGTGTCGGCCTGGGCGGGAGGTTACAGCACAAGCCGGGTGAACTTTCCGGCGGCGAACGCCAGCGTGCGGCAATTGCGCGGGCACTGGTGACCCATCCGCAATGCATCCTGGCCGATGAGCCGACGGGGAACCTGGATGAACAGACCGCGGGGCAGGTATTCAGCATTATGCTCGAATTGAACTATGATTTCGGGACCAGCCTGGTCATGGTGACTCATAATATGACCCTGGCGAAAAAAATGGATCGTGTGCTGGAACTCCATGACGGAAAGCTGGAGGAACATCATTGAGCCGAGGCGGCCGGAATTACTCGTCCGTGTTACGAAATTTTTGCCGCCTCCTGCGACGTTCGTCCCATTTCCTGACCAGTGCCATTCGCCAGATCAGGCGAATGGCAATATATCCCGCCAGTGCGCTCAATGAACCGAGGATCATAGAACCCAGTAATAACGGTTCCCAGATGTGGATCAGCTTGTCGGTAAACCATTCGAGAGTGAGTTCAAATGCGACCTGCCGGACCGGTTCGTCCAGCAACCAGGTGCCGAGTTTATAGGAAAAGATGAGAATCGGGGCAAAGGTCACCGGGTTTGTCACCCAGGCGAAAATCACGGCCAGTGGCAGGTTGACGCGGAACAGGATAGCGAGCAGGGCGGCTATCAGCATTTGCACCGGGATTGGTATAAAGGCACAAAACAGGCCGGTAGCCACACCACCGGCTGAAGAACGGCGCGTCAGGTGCCACAGATTGGGATTTTTTAACGCCGAGCCGAAATGACGGAAATAGTGGTGATCGGCTATTTCGTGTTGCTTGGGAAGATATCGTTTGAAAATTGAACGCAGGGTCATGGACGGATTGTTCGCCTTAAAAAGCGCGCTATTATAGCTGATATGTCAGGCTTTGCCGTGAAATTATCATGACATGAGATTGCAATAATATTTTTTAAAAGGGATTTTGACATTATGCGTACAGGGATCGTTGCTTTCCTTGCCGGTATTCTGTTACTCACGCGATTACCGGAATTGCCTTCACTTTACTGGTTGTTTCTGTTTCCCCCGGTCTTTATCCTGGCTGTTTCCTGTGCTCGCCTGAGACTGCCGGCCTGCTTTTTGTGCGGTTTTTTATGGGTATTGTTGCATGCCGGCATTGTGCTTTCGTACGGGCTTGACAAAAACCTGGAAGGGGAAACCATGTTGCTGGAAGGACGGGTGGCGTCGCTGGTGGAACACCGCGTACCCGGAGTCCGGTTCGAATTCGAAGTAACACAACTCCGGTTTGGCAATCAGGTACAGTCTTCAATACCCGGCAAGGTACTGCTCAACTGGTACCGCGATGTGCCAGAACTTCTCCCGGGTGAGAAATGGCAACTTGCGGCCAGGCTGAAAAGACCGCACGGTTTCATAAATCCCGGTGGTTTTGACTACGAGCGCTGGTTGTTTCAACAGCGGCTGCTTGCGACGGGTTACGTTGTAGCTTCGGGACAGAATGAGCGTCTCGGGCAGGCGCCCGGGCTGTCAGTGAACGCCTTCCGCCAGTCATTGCGGGATAACATTACCAAAGCCCTTGATGATCACCCTCTCCGGACTCTGATTACGGCATTGAGCCTGGGGGACCGGTCGGGTATCGATGCTTCACAACGGCGGATATTGATCGATACCGGCACCAGCCATCTGCTGGCAATCTCGGGACTGCACGTGGGCCTGGTTGCCGGCCTGGTGTTTTTTATTACCCGCCGCTCCTGGGGTTGCCTCGGACCACTCGCGCTGCACGTGGCCGCGCCCCGGGTGGCCGCGGCCACGGCCATTCTTACCGCCTTGATGTATGCCTTGCTGGCCGGTTTTGCCGTGCCGACGCAAAGGGCACTGGTCATGCTGGCCGTGGTGATGGGATCGTTTATTTCCAGCCGGCGGTATGCCTTTTCACATGTGCTCACCGTGGCCCTGTTGCTGGTCCTGCTCCTGGACCCGCTCGCCGTCCTGGCGCCCGGTTTCTGGCTGTCGTTCGGGGCCATCGCCGTGATTGCATACGGCATACTGTACCGGCAGGACACGACCGGTTTCTGGTGGCGATGGGGACGGGCACAGTACCTGGTCGCCGTCGGTTTGCTGCCCTTGTTGTTATTATGGTTTCAGCGTTATCCACTGTACGGAATGGCTGCCAACATGGTTGCGATTCCCTGGGTCAGCATGCTGATCGTGCCCTTGTCTTTGCTTGGAACGCTCTGCAGCGTGTTTCACGAGGGGGCCTCGGTGTTCCTGCTCAACCTGGCGGCGGAACTGCTGGCTGTATTATGGCCGGCCCTTGATTGGCTGGCCAATCTGGAGATGGTTGCCTGGCAGGTGCCGGCGCCGGCGATCCCCGCCCTGGTGGCGGCTATAGCGGGTGTGGTGTTGTTGTTATCGCCCGCGGGGATCCCGGGCCGCTGGTTGGGGATTATCTGCCTGTTGCCGTTGTTTTTCCCGAAACCTCATAGTCCGGCGCGGGGCGAATTATGGTTTACTCTCCTGGACGTCGGGCAGGGGCTCTCAGCCGTGGTGCAAACGGCGAACCACAGTCTGATCTATGATACCGGCGCACGTTTCAGCCGCCGGTTCAACGCCGGCGAGGCCGTTGTCGTACCTTATTTGCGATATGCGGGAATTTCCATGCCGGATCGCCTGATAGTCAGTCATGGTGACAATGATCATATTGGCGGGGCGC
This sequence comes from Gammaproteobacteria bacterium, assembly GCA_035471825.1. GTDB lineage: Bacteria > Pseudomonadota > Gammaproteobacteria > Eutrophobiales > Eutrophobiaceae > DATIPP01. The sequence goes on along the minus strand of DATIPP010000170.1, from coordinate 10,788 downwards.
AGTCGATCCTGTCGACATTTCGCGTCAGGCATGTGAGCGCGAGTGAGGATTTTCCCCGCCGCCTGCCCGGAGCCGGTTTATGCCGGCGCGGACAGGAATGGCAGTGGGACGGCGTCAGTTTCCGGATACTGCATCCCGGCGATGAGCGCCATTACAGTCGCAATAACCGTTCCTGCGTTCTCAAGGTAGAATCAGCAGGGCGTTCCGTGTTGTTGACCGGAGATATCGAGCATGCCGCGGAAGAGGAGTTGGTAAAGCTTTATGGCGGACAACTGGCGGCAACGGTGCTAGTGGTTCCCCATCACGGCAGCAAAACGTCTTCAGGTAAAGAATTTCTGGATACTGTTTCGCCGGAAATGGCATTGATACCGGCCGGCTATCGAAATCGATTCAGTTTGCCCAATCAGGATATACTACGGCGCTACGCATCCCGTGACATAGATATGTACAATACAGCAATCCACGGGGCAATTACCGTCAAGATCGGCAACGACGGACTGTCATTGTCAACATACCGGCAGCGAGCGAAACGCTTCTGGCATAACGGTCCATAACAATCAGTTTATAAAAAATCGGGAGTTTCAAACGTGCTGGAATTAATCAAGGCAGGTGGTTGGCTGATGTTGCCAATCATACTGTGTTCCATTATTTCACTGGCAATTATCGCTGAACGATTCTGGTCCCTGCAGAAAAAGCGCATCGCGCCGAAAAACCTTGTTGCCCGTGTCTGGCAATGGGAAAAGGTAGGGCACCTGGACAAGAAGCGAATCCAGACACTGCGTAACAGTTCCGCGCTGGGAAGGATACTGGCGGCGGGACTGGTTAATCGCCAGCATGAACGCGAGGTCATGAAAGAGAGCATCGAGGAAGTCGGCCGCCACGTTGCGCATGATCTGGAACGCTTTCTCAATACACTGGGCACGATTGCCTCGATTACGCCATTACTCGGACTGCTGGGAACTGTGATCGGCATGATCAAGGTGTTCGCTGTGATCACGGCGCACGGAGTGGGTGATCCGAGCATTCTTGCCGAGGGCATATCCGAGGCTCTCATTACGACGGCCGCGGGACTCTCCGTCGCGATACCGACGTTGATGTTTCACCGTTATTTCCGCGGCAAGGTTGATGGCCTGGTCGTGGCCATGGAACAGGAGGCACTGAAGATGATCGAGGTTATGCAGGGACTGCGGGAAAAAGAAATCGTCACCGACAAAACCTCGGAAGTATGAATTTCCAGTCACAACGCCGGGACGAGGTCGAACTCAATATCACGCCATTGATTGACGTGGTGTTCCTGTTATTGATCTTTTTCATGGTCTCGACGACCTTCGAACGTGAATCGGAGATCAACATTACACTTCCGGAAGCAAGTAAGGACATTACCGAGGCCAAACCCGATGCCATCCGTATTGCCATCGATGCCGAATCGCGTATCTATATTAATGACAGGGCGCTCATCAATTCACAGCTGACAACCATCAAACAGGGCCTGTCGGATGCATTGAAAAACCTGCAGGATGCTCCTGTCATCATAAGCGCCGACGCCAGTACCTCGCACCAGATGGTGGTAAAGGTGATGGACGCCGCGCGACAACTCGGCCTGGTACGGATTACATTCGCGACCCAGAAAATAGACGAAGAAGAATAGTCTGCGCTGCAACGGCCCCATGTTCTCCCCGGCATTCATCGATCGGCTCTGGTATGGCAAGGAACCGCTGTCCACTTTTCTCGCGCCACTGGGCTGGATATATTTTCTGCTGATGTCACTGCGCCGGATAGCCTATCAGGCCGGTGTGTTTCCCGTGCGCAGGATCAATGTACCGGTGATTGTGGTAGGCAACCTGACGCCCGGCGGAAATGGCAAAACACCCCTGGTCATCTGGCTGGCAGCCTGGCTCAAGCAGCATGGATTCCATCCCGGTATCGTCAGCCGCGGTTACGGCGGTGCCGCGACCCATTGGCCGCAGCAGGTCAGGCCCGACAGCGATCCTGTCATGTGCGGCGACGAACCGGTATTACTTGCACAACGGTCCGGTTGCCCGGTCGCCGCCGCGCCGGACCGCTATGCCGCCGCCGTAGGCCTGCTGGAGACTGCGTATTGCGATATCATTATCAGCGACGATGGCCTGCAACACCTGGCGCTGGCGCGAGATATTGAAATCGTCGTTATCGACGCGGAACGCCGGTTTGGCAACGGCCGTTGCCTGCCAGCGGGCCCCTTACGTGAACCGGCCTCGCGTATTAAAAGCGTGGACCTTGTGGTTTGTAACGGCAATCCCCGGCGCGGTGAATTCGAAATGCGGCTGGTGGCCGGGGACCTGGTATTGTTAAGCGATCCGTCCCGGCGGCTCGATAGCAACAAACTCGACAATAAATCCGTGCACGCGGTAGCGGGGATCGGGAATCCGGATCGTTTTTTCCAGATGCTTCGCAAACTGGGACTGCAGCCGATCGAACACGTGTTCCCCGACCATTACCGCTTTTCATCCGCGGATATCCGGTTCAATGACGGCTTGCCGGTAATCATGACGGAAAAAGATGCTGTTAAATGTCGTGATTTTGCCGACGAAAGACACTGGTATCTCGCGATTGATGTTAATATGAGTGATATCTTTGAACACCGGCTGTCAATACTGCTGAAGGAACTGGGAGATGGACAAGAAGCTGCTTGATATTCTGGTGTGCCCGGTCACGAAGGGGCCACTGATCTACGACAAGAAAAACCAGGAACTGATCTCGAAATCCGCCCGGCTGGCCTATCCGATCCGCGACGGCATCCCGATAATGCTCGAAGACGAGGCCCGGACATTATCCAGCGAGGAAGTTGAAAGTCTTTCCAAGTGACATATCCCTACAAAGTCATCATCCCGGCCCGTTATGCTGCTACACGACTGCCGGGAAAAGCGCTGGAAGATATTGCCGGCAAACCGTTATTACAGCACGTCTATGAGACCGCTGTTAACAGCCGGGCAGAATCGGTCATTATTGCTACCGACGACGTTCGTATTGGTGATTGTGCCAGGGATTTTGGTGCCGAAGTGATAATGACTTCCGGCGAGCACACATCCGGGACGGAACGACTGGCGGAAGCAGTGGAAACAACGGGCGAAACGGATAATTCCATTATCGTTAATTTACAGGGCGACGAAATCGGCATGCCCGGTGAATTGCTGGACCAGGTCGCCGATTTGTTGTCTGTTGACGATAACCGGAAAATGGCCACCCTGTGTGAGGTGCTCGATGATGAAACAGCCTTTCACGATCCCAATATCGTAAAAGTTGTGTTTGATCAAAACGGTGTTGCACTTTATTTCAGCCGTGCGCCAATTCCCTGGCCACGCGAACCGGGAATACATGAATGTTACCGGCATATAGGACTTTATGCCTATCGTGTGGGGTTCCTGAAAGAATTCCGCCGCATGCAGAAACCAAGTCTCGAAATTATCGAGTCGCTGGAACAATTACGGGCACTCTATTATGGTGAAAATATTTATATCGATATCGCCCGCGTGAAACCCGGACACGGGATTGATACTCCCGGTGATCTTGCCCGTGCAAGGAAATTATATACTTCCGCCTCGCAGACATGATCAAGCTGCTGTTTGTTTGTACCGGTAATATCTGCCGCTCACCGCTGGCCCAGGGAATTTTCACGCGTCAGGTATCTGATGCCGGACTCAGTCAGCAATTTGTTATCGATTCGGCTGGTACGCATGCGCATTTTGCCGGCAATGCACCGGACCCGCATGCCCGGGCTGCAGCCGGTATGAAAGGGATCGACATCAGCCGTTATCGTTCACGCCGAATCACCGCCGCTGATTTTCTCTACTTCGATCGCATCCTGGCGGCGGACCATCACAACATGGTGGCGATGAACACGATGTGCCGGAATGTTAGCCGTGCTAAACCGGAACTGTTAATGACATATGCCGGGGGAGATTACCCGGAAGAAATTCCGGATCCCTATGGTGGAGGTATGGAAGGATTTGTCGATATTGTGGACAGGTTAGAAAAGGCCTGCCGGGGACTTCTGGCCTCTGTGGCGGGGGAGATTAACGTTCGCGATAGGTGATACGGCCCTTGGTCAGGTCGTAGGGTGTCATTTCCACAGTGACCTTGTCACCGGTCAGTATCCGGATGTAGTGTTTGCGCATTTTGCCGGATATGTGGGCCGTGACAATGTGGCCATTTTCCAGTTCAACACGGAACATCGTATTCGGCAATGTCTCGATGACCGTGCCTTCCATTTCGATTTGATCTTCTTTCGCCATAAAATAAATTTACCTGTGGATGCAAAACGCGGATTTTGCACTAAAAAAAAGCGGGTGGCAAAAAATGAACCGCCGTAAGCGAAATGCAGTCAGGACGGGTCGGAATACTGGCGTTGCCAGCTTCCCCGGTAAAAATATTCAGCCGGGTGGAATTCATTTTTATATTGCATCTTCCGGCAGCCGTCCACCTGGTAGCCCAGGTACAGCCAGTCCAGCCCCAGTCGCCTTGCTTCGGCAATCTCGAACAGGATAGCAAATGTCCCCAGGCTGCGTTTCATGTCGCCGGGCTCGTAAAAGGTGTATACCGCGGACAGGCCGTCATCCATCCTGTCGGCAACAGCCACTGCCAGCAGGCGGTTTCCGTGGCGCATTTCGTAGAAGAACGTGTCCATCCAGCCGGCTGTCAGGAATTTCATGTAGTCATCCGGTGTCGGGTTGTCCATGCCGCCGCCCGGGTGGCGGTGTGCAATGTAACGGTAATACAACTCATAATGTTCCTGTACGAAAACGGCCGGATGTTCCGTCACGGTCAGATCGCGGTTACCGACCAGGGCGCGTTTGTGTTTCCGGCGTGGACTGAATTCGTGCACGGGAATGCGCACGGGAATGCAGGCATTACAGCCTTCACAATGCGGCTTGTAGATATAGTCCCCGCTACGGCGGAAACCGTTACTGGCCAGGACCGTGTAGAGACGCCGGTTTTTGGGGAAGGCCGGATCGGCGAACAGTGTCACCGCCTCTCTGCCGGGCAGGTAACTGCAATGATGTTCCGGTGTCAGGTAGAAACCGAGTCTTTGAACGCGGTCATTCATAAAAATCGGATTCAGCCGGCCATGCCTCGCCGGTGTCGATGTAACAATCCTGCCGGAGTATATCGGCGAACCGGGACTGTGCCAGTGGTTCGGCACCCAGACGTTCCACATGTTCGGAATGAACCTGGCAATCGATCATCACGAATTGCCGTTTACGCAATATGCGGCACAGGTGCACCAGTGCAATCTTGGAGGCGTCCGTTTTGTAACTGAACATGGATTCACCGAAAAAAACCCGGCCCAGCGCGATGCCATACAGGCCGCCTGCAAGATTATCGTCCTGCCAGCATTCAACGGAGTGGGCATACCCCTGTCGGTGCAGCTCATAATAACTTTCGATTATTTCCCGTGTAATCCAGGTTTCGATGGAATCCTTGCGTGGTTCGGCACAACATTTGATGACTTCATCAAACGCCCGATCGAAAGTCACCCGGAAAGGACGTTTGCGCATGGTTTTCTTCAGGCTCCTGGAGATTTTCAGTTTTTCGGGTTGCAGTACCCAGCGCGGATCCGGCGACCACCAGAGTATTGGCTGGCCCTCGCTGTACCAGGGAAAAATACCGCGCTGATAGGCATCGAGGAGGCGTTCACTGGAGAGATCCCCCCCGATGGCGAGCAGGCCGTCCGGTTCGGACAATATCGCGCTGATGTCCGGGAAATCATTGGCGATGATATTGTCCCTGACCCAGTAAAGCTTGTTGTAGGTGGATTGCCCTCTGGTCATGTCTTGTTACCGTTCAAGAGGCCTTTCTGTAAGCAGAATGTTCAGATAGTTGGCGGATGTAAGCTTCGATATACTGCCGTTCGCGACCGAGAAAATCCTCCACGGCACTGCGAAATTCGGGGTGTGCCAGCCAGTGTGCCGAACGGGTCAGGACAGGACGAAAACCACGGGTGATTTTATGTTCGCCCTGTATACCTGCATCCAGCCGCTTCAGGCCGTACCGTATACAATACTCTATGGTTTGATAGTAGCACAATTCAAAATGCAGATTAGGGAAGTAGTGGCTGCAACCCCAGTGACGCCCGAAAAGCGACCCATCGCCGCGCATGGCAAAAGCCCCGGCTACAGGTTTGCCGTGGTATCGGGCCAGCAGGAGCACGGTGGAATCCGGCATTGTGTGACTTAACGACCGGAAAAACGGCAGCGTCAAACGCGGTTCACCCCACTTGCGGTAGAATGTCGAGCAGTAGAAATCGTGGAACCATTGCCAGTCTTCCGGAGTGATGTTACTGCCTTCCAGCACCTGGATTTTCACGCCGCTTTGTGCCACTTCTCGTCGTTCTTTTCGTATCTGCTTGCGCCGTCTGGAACTGAGTTGCGCCAGGAAATCCTCGAAGTCTTTATAGTCGTCATTAAACCAGTGATACTGGTATCCAAGCCGCAACATCAGGCCGTTATCAGCCAGGCATTCAATATCGCCTTCATCCGGAAACAGGATATGCAGGCCGGAAATGCGTGATTCTTCTGCAAGATCGATGCAGGAACGGATTAATGTGTCTTTTATAAATTGCTTGTCTTCGCAATCTGGATCGACCAGCAGGCGCGATCCGCAGACCGGGGTGAAGGGTATCGCTGAAACCAGTTTCGGGTAATAGTGTCCGCCGGCGCGTTCGTAAGCGTCGGCCCATTCCCAGTCAAAGACAAACTCTCCCGTGGAGTTGGTCCTGAAATACAGCGGAACGGCTCCCTTCAACTCTCCGCCGGACCAGGCCGTGATATGAGCGGGGTACCAGCCGTGATCGGACAGGCAGTCAAATTCCTCCAGGCTCTGCAGAAACTCGTGGCAGAGGAAAGGATTGTTACGGCCGGCGAGCCGATTCCAGGCTTGTGAATCAATATCCGCCAGGGAATTAATTTGTTGAATCGAGAGATCCAATAGCCACGCAAGCAATCATTTTCAATTGGTGATGAATCCCTATTCCGTGCGAACAACAAGCTGGTTACCGAGAACTTCCGTCAGGGCGCGTTTTGATCCTTCCAGCGAAAAACGGGTTTCGGCATAAGCGCCATTTTCGAGAATGAAACGGTAGGTAATCGCAAGGCCGTTCATCATGTTGTGTAATGGTGTGGAAAAAACTTCCTGGTTATCATCAATGTATCCCAGTACGAATTCCACCCATTGCCGGTGCGAGATGCAGGGAGCATCGTTGATGGAACGGTTACTCATTCCACGCCTGTCCACCTGAAAAGTAGGACAGTTTTTTTCCGCAAGACGATTGGTGCTCTTGTTCATGCTGAACCGGGAGCGGATCGCGCCTTTACCGTCACGGTATATCTCCAGGCTGTATCCGTCCCTGTTTTCGGTATAGGCAACCCTGGTTTGCTCGCCAGTATCGACATCCGTGTGCGTGACGACTTCCCAATCGGCGAGGGCCGCATGGGTAAACAGGCTGCATAGCGTGAACAGGATGAACTGTCGTATCATAACAACTGGATCGTTCCACCTTTACCAGGGCATGTCGAGTGCTGAATTAATAACTTCTTGATTGTAAGAGAATTTCATCAATAGTTAAATCCTGTTCTCAGGTATAAAGCTTCCCGGTCCGGAAATGATGAATCGCCGTACTTTTCTTGAGCTTTTGGGCGGTGCCTGCGTGGCATGGTCAGTGCCGCGCCGGCTTGCCAGGGCGGACACCATGGTAAAGAGGGATACCGGCCTGGTTTATGATCCACTGTATCTCGAACACCGGCTCCACGAGGGCCACCCGGAATCGCCTGAACGGCTGATGGCCGTCATGAAGCAGTTGCAGCAGGGCGGGATGATCGGGCAATTATACCCGCTCACGCCACTGACCGGCATTCAGTCCGAGATCTATCACATCCACAGCAGGGAACACGTGCAATCGATAAGCAGGCATTACGGTCATTCACACGAGGTGGCCGTGGCTGTTGTCGGCGGTGTGCTCGCGGCGGTAAATGCTGTCGGCGGGGGAAAGGTAAAAAATGCCTTTTGCGCAACCCGCCCGCCGGGCCATCACGCTACCAATACCGGCAAAGTCGAAGGTTTCTGTTTTTATAATGCGGTGGCCATTGCGGCCCGTTATGCACAGGAAAAATACGATTATAAAAACATCCTGATTGTCGACTGGGACTATCACCACGGTAACGGGACCGAAGCCGCTTTCTATTCCGATCCTGATGTGCTGTTTTTCTCGACGCACGATTATTACGCCTATCCCGGTACCGGTGATCCGGCCCGACGGGGTAGCGGTCCAGGCGAAGGATTCAATATCAATGTACATCTCGATTGCGGGACGAAGGATAAAGATATTGTCCGTGCATTCGAGCAACAATTACTTCCGGCTGCCCGCGGGTTTAAACCGGATATGATCCTGATCTCCGCCGGTTTTGACAGCCGGGAGGGAGACCTGCTCGGCTGTTTTAGTATCACGGACGCCGGTTTTGCCCGCTTGACTGAAATGGTCATGTCGCTGGCAGATGAGTATTGCGAGGGGAGGATAGTTTCAGTGCTGGAAGGAGGTTATACTCCGTCGGGACTGGCAAGCAGCGTTATTGCCCATATTAATACCTTAATCAATTACACCGTTGACTGATAATGAATAAATATATTTCAAAAATTTTGGTTTTGATTTTTTTAATTTGTGTATCAATGTCTGTGCCAGCAGATAAATTCAGACAACTGAATTTCCGATTGATTGATGCAGCCCGGAGTGATGATATCAATGAAGTCAAAACACTTATTGAGCAGGGAGCATCGGTCGAGGCTCGTAACCGTTTTGGGAATTCGGCTCTGATCTATGCGGCACGCAACGGAAACATGGAAGTAGTCAGATTTCTTGCAAATCAGGGTGCTAATATAAACTTGATCAATGTTAACGGCGAAACTGCATTGATGGGTGCAGCGACTAATGGTTATCTGCATATGGTTGAATATCTTGTTAATAATGGTGCTAATATCAACCATGCCAGTCTGAAACAGATAACAGCACTGGCTGCTGCTATATATGGCGGCCATACAGATACAGCTCTTTTTTTACTGGCTAAAGGGGCCAGGGCAGATATTCAGGACAATTCCGGTAAAACAGCTCTGGTATATGCTGCTGCAAAAGGAAACACAGAGGTACTGGAGAGGGTTATTGAATCTGGAATAGATATCAATCACCAGCATGGCAATGATTTAACAGCACTTATGTGGGCTGCAGGTTATGGTCACTATGAAGCGTCCGAGTTATTACTGAAAGCTGGAGCAGAACCAGACCTCATGGATAACCGGGGACGCACTGCACTCATGATGGCGGTAGAAGGAGGGTATATTGATCTGGTTCGGCTGTTGCTTTATCACAATGCGGATATTTCACTGACTGATAAACAGGGGAAATCTGCAGTCGATCTTGCCAATGCCTCTATCAGGGATGATGTGGTCAGACTAACAAAAACCCGGCAGGAGATCATTCTCCCTCAAAACCACTGAGATAATTGCCAACCGCACTGATTTCTTCATCGCTGAACGTTTTAAACAATGATGCCTTGGCTGCTGAATTGGTTCTGACCTTGTTTTTGAAATCAAGCATGGTTTTTATCATATACTCGGGGTGTTGACCGGCCAGTCGCGGTACACGGCTGTTTCCCTTGAAACTGCCAAGATGGCAGGCTACGCACTGCCCAGAATTCACTACCTGTTTGCCGGTCTTGATATCACCAGATTCAGCCTTAAAATCAATATCCGGCCATTCCTGTTTGGAGAAATATTCTGCTATCAATTGCATTTCATCCTTTTTCATTGATGAGGCAATAGGCTCCATGATTGCATTTTCCCTGAGGCCTGATTTGAAATCCTTGAGCTGGGTATACAGGTAGAAAAATTCCTGCCCGGCAAGTATAGGATTTGTTGGAATTTTTGATTGTCCTTTTTCCCCGTGACAGGCAACACAGGTATTCAGCTTGTCCCTTACGGGAGCAAATTTGTCCTCTTCCGATTCTGCAAGCACTGGATTATTTAATGATGCCAATGTACCAAGTAAAATAACGACAAACAGATTATGTTGCATGATTCAGACCTTCTATTAATTCGTACAAGTTAGAGTAATATTTATAATAAATGTTCATAAACCGCTCAAAAAAAGCGGCCGCACTGGGCGGCCGCTTACTGGTTACTTTAATTAATTGCCTTTGTTACTTTTTTTCAAGCTTATAGGCAATAATTTCGTTCCCTCGCTTGTAATCCAGCTGGACATTTCCACCGGCGCCAACAACGATGTACTGGTTGCCATCAACATTATACGATGCCGGTGGTGCATTGACACCTGCGTTGGCCTTGTCCTGCCACATCAGTTCACCGGATTCAGAGTTATAGGCACGGAACCAGCCATTACCTTCGCCGGTGAAGACTAGACCGCCACCTGTCGCGAGTATCCCGCCGATCATGGGCTGTTCGGTCTTGACCTTCCACTTGATGCTGCCAGTATTGTAGTCAACAGCTGTGATATTGCCCCACTGCTGTTCGTTCGGTATGACCTTGAACGCACCACCCAGCCAGAGCTTGCCACCGGGATAAGGTGTTTCTTCCACGTGATAAGTCATGGGCTGGTGCAGGTTAATCGCGTAAGTCAGTCCCAGGTTGGGGTCGATGGCCATCGGTGACCATTCAACGCCGCCATTGGCACCCGGTAACATCCTGGCGCCGTCTTTGGTAGGCAATACCCAGCGGTTTTCCTGTGAGACCATGGGTTCGGAAAACCGG